>DATMJX010000347.1:0-14677 GCA_035553715.1 Methylibium sp. | reverse complement strand
GCGGGGGACGGTGGCATCGAGCCCGCCCGGCGCACCGGGCGGGCTCGATGCCACCGTCCCCCGCGGGCTCATTCATGGCAGCGTCGCCCCGTCTCACGCGGCTCGGGGGGACTCTTCGTCGCGGTAGCTCGGCTTGACGTTCCGACAGCGCTGCTCGAGCTGATGCGCGATGCGCTGGAGCTCCGCCGGCCCCAGACCACGGGACCCGCCGCGCGCGTCGAGCAACTTGGCCAGCTCCAAACCGCTATAGACGCGTACCGTGCCAACGCCCTTGCGATCGACAAACCAGCCCGGCAGCGCCAGGACCGGGGTCACGGCCACCGCGTCGCCGGTGGCCTGCGACAGCCAGCGCGACAGCCACTGGGCCTGCCTCTGGCTTTGCTCCAGCGGTGCGCTGGTCTGTCGGTGGGGGAAGCGCAGGCATTGCCCATTGAACTCGACCCGCGCTGCCGCCTTGCCCGGCAGGCTCGAACGCTTCGAATAGCCCTTGGTCTCGACCGCAAACACGCCTTGCGAGGCGACGACCACATGGTCGATGTTGAAGCCCTCGCCCGGCAGGTCGTGGAAGACCACCGCGCCACGTCGCATCAGCTGATCAAGCTCTTGGCCGACGGCCAGTTCGGCATCAACTCCGAGTCGGAGCCGGTCCATCTCGGCGCTGCGCCGCCGCATGTGCACGATCGTCACGCCGATGACCCCGACGAGTGCCACACCGACGACCCCGAGCACGCCCGGCGACGGAGAGCGCCCGCGCCACGCCGCATCGATCCACAGAAAGGCCACCACCATCGGCGGCACGACCATCAAGGCGGCCAAGTCGGCCGCCATATCTGTCATGCGGTCGTCGAGTTGCTCGCGCAGTTGCTGCCCCGGCGCCCGCAGCAAATTACGCGTCAGCGGCGATCGCCGCTCGGCGCGGGCGGCTCGCTTGCGCCGCATCAGGAACCAGTAAGCCGCCAGCGGGCCCGAGAACACGAGGGCCAGTGCAGCGACGGCCAGCAATAGCGACTGCACGACCGCACTCATCTCCGGGCCGCTCCGAACCGAGCGCGCACTCCCTCCCGCCGTCTTGCATCAGCCATCGCCAGTCCTGTGTGGTTCTCCCCGAGCGCGATGGAGGCTAGCCGAGGCCATGGATGGCGACAACCTGCCAGATCTTGCAAGGCCGCGCCCCTGTCAGCGCGCCTCATACAAGCGGTCAGCCGAAGATCTGACGCTTTGGATGGTCATTGGCCGACAGCGTAGCGGCCCCCCGGCGCCTACTTTCTTCTCATCGCCAGTCACCCCGTGGAGACCGCCATGCAGCCCACCGCCCCCCAGACCGCCGGCTACGAGCTGCGCTTCGATTCGCTGTTCAACGAGGGGCGCGCGCTGGCCTTTCCCTGCAACGCGGCCGGGCAGGTCGATCTCGACCGGCTCAGCGAGCGAGCGCGCCGCAACTACCTGTACGCGCGCGCGGTCGTCGGCCGCGAGTTCAGCCACCCGGCCATCCGTCCGGCCGGGCACCACTGAGCGCCCGGCCGGACGGTGCCGGCTCAGTGCGACGCGGTGTCGCTGAGCTGGCCGCGGACCGCGCCGGCAGGGTAGGCGCCGTTGTGCACGTTGATGTAGAAGCCGTTCGGGTTGTTCAGGATGCGCTGCACGATGCCCGACTCGCCGCTCGGGAACTTGACCCCCGCGGTGCCGGCGCCTTCGCCCTCGGTCAGGCAGTCGCCCGCCTGCCCGCCCTGCGGCCAGGCCAGGTTGGCCACCACCGGGCCGTTGCTGCCGCGCGCACCTTCGTGGATGTGCGCCATGCGCGGCGCGCCGGGCGGCAGGTCGAGCTCGGCGAGCTTGTGGACCGTCAGCACGTAGCACAGCGTGAACGGATCGCCGTCGATGCCGAACACATAGGCCTCGCCGTAGCCGTCCGGGTCGCCGACGAGGGCGCGCGTGCTCACGTCGGCACGCACTTCCTCGCGGCCGTCGAGACGCGCTTCGAGCACGATGTTGGTGTGCCCGGCCAGGGCCGGTGGCGCCCAGGCGGCGAGGGCGAACAGCCCGGTGGCGGTGATCGAGCTCAGGGACAGCGGCTTGCGCATGGTGTCTTCCTCCAGATCGGTGAGGGGTCGGTGATGCCAGGCCCGGTACCGCCAAGGAGCGGCCCGGACGCTGGCACTACGCGCGACCCGCGCGACTGGATGCGCCCCGCCTACTTGTATTCGATCAGCCGGCCCGGCCCGCCGCGCAGCCGGCGCAGCGCGTAGGTCAGCACGCCGGCGGCCTCGGCGAACTTGCAGAGCACGCCGAAGCCGGCGCGCCGCAGCCGCCAGCCGGCCGTGTCCGGCAGGGCCGCGGACGGCGGCCCGGCGCGGCGCGCCAGCCGCAGCCACTGCAAGGGGTAGGCGAGCAGCAGCACCGCGAGCGCGGTGATCCCGAAGACCAGCCCCAGCAAGCCGGCCGCCGGCAGCACCAGGCCCCACAGCAGCGCGCGGCGCGTCTCGGTGACCCAGTGGCGCTCCGGCGGCGCGCCATGCAGCGCCGCCCCCTCGGCGAAGGCATGGCCGGCGCGGCGGCTGCGCTGCCACCACTGGCCGAAGCGCCGCATCGCCGCGTCGTGGCGGGTCATCTCGGCGTCGAGCCGCCAGATGCGCCCGCCGGCACGGCGCAACCGCACGCACAGCTCCGGCTCCTCGCCGGCGATCAGGCTGTCGCGGTAGCCCCCGACGGCGGCCAGCGGCGCGGCGCGCATCAGCACGTCGCCGCCGCAGGCCTTGGCCTCGCCGACGGGCGTGGCCCATTCCTCGTCGCACAGGCGGTTGTAGACGGAGGCCTCGGGGTGGCGCTCGCGGCGCCGGCCGCAGACCGCGACCACGTCGGCATGGGCCGCGAGGAAGGCGCTTGCCGCCGGCAGCCAGCCGGGGTCGAGCTCGCAGTCGCCGTCGACGAACTGCAGCAGCGCGGTGTCGGGCCAGCGCTCGAGCGCGCGGCGCCAGCCGACGTTGCGCGCCCGCGCGGCGGTGAAGGGCCGGCTCATGTCGAGCGCGAGGACCTCGGCGCCGAGGCCGCGCGCGGCCTCCGGCGAGCCGTCGCTCGAGCCCGAGTCGACGTAGACGATGCGCGCGGTCTGCCCGCGCAGCGATGCGAGGCAGGCGATCAGCCGCGCGCCCTCGTTGCGGCCAATGACGACGGCGGCCAGCGGCGCGTCGGCCGGCGCGGACACGGCGGGGATCGGGCTGACGGTGGGCAGGCTCATGGGCCGCGGAGTATCCGTTGAACGCCCGGCGCCGTCCCGCGCGGGCGGCTCAGTAGCGGTAGAAGCCCTGGCCGCTCTTGCGGCCCAGGCGGCCGGCCGCGACCATCTCCTTGAGCAGCGGCGCGGGGCGGTACTTCGGGTCGTCGAAGCCCTCGCTGAACACCTGCATGATCGCGAGCACCGTGTCCAGTCCGATCAGGTCGGCCAGCGCCAGCGGGCCGATCGGCTGGTTGCAGCCCAGGGTCATGCCTGCATCGATGTCCTCGGCACTCGCCAGGCCCTCCTGCAGCACGAACACCGCCTCGTTGATCATCGGCACCAGGATGCGGTTGACGACGAAGCCCGGCGCGTTCTTCACCGCGATCGGCGTCTTGCCGATGCGCCGGGCGAAGGCCAACGCCTGCTCGCGCGTGGCCTCGGCGGTCTGCAGCCCGCCGATCACCTCGACCAGCGCCATCAGCGGCACCGGGTTGAAGAAGTGCAGGCCGACGAAGCGCTCGGGCGCCGGCAGCGCCGCGGCGAGCTGGGTGATGCTGATCGACGAGGTGTTGGTCGCGATCAGCGCGTCGGCGCGCACCACGTCGGCGATCTGCTTGAGGATGCGCTGCTTCAGCGCCAGGTTCTCGGTCGCGGCCTCGATCACCAGGTCGGCGCCGGCCAGCGCCGCGTAGTCGGTCGTCGTGCGCACGCGCGCCAGCGCGGCGTCGCGCTCGGCGGCGCTGAGCTTGTCCTTCTTGACCAGGCGCTCGAGGCTGCCGCCCAGCGCGGCCAGGCCGCGCGCGAGCGCCGCGTCGCTGACGTCGATCAGCGTCACGTCCAGCCCGGCCGTCGCGCAGACCTGCGCGATGCCGTTGCCCATGGTGCCGGCGCCGACGACGCCGATGTGCTGAATGCTCATGCAAAGAGTCCTTCAAGGTTGCGGTGCCGCGCCCGCGGCGTCTCGGACGACACCTTACATGCTGCGGCGGTACTGGCCGCCGACCTCGAACAGCGCGGCGGTGATCTGGCCCAGCGAGCAGCCGCGCACCGCCTCCATCAGCGCCTCGAAGACATTGCGCTCCTCGAGCACCGCCTGCTGCAGCCGCGCCAGCAGCGCCGGCGCCTCGGCGGCGTGGCGGGCCTGGAAGTCGGCCAGGCGCGCGAGCTGGGCCTGCTTCTCCGCCTCGGTGCTGCGTGCCAGCTCGAGCGGCGCCGCAGCCTCGTCCTGCGGGGCGCGGAAGGTGTTGACGCCGACGATGGGCAGCGCGCCCGAGTGCTTGAGCGTCTCGTAGTGCAGGCTCTCCTCCTGGATGCGGCCGCGCTGGTAGCCGGTCTCCATCGCGCCGAGCACGCCGCCGCGCTCGGAGAGCCGCTCGAACTCGGCCAGCACCGCCTCCTCGACCAGCTCGGTCAGCTCCTCGACGATGAAGGCGCCCTGGTTCGGGTTCTCGTTGCGCGCCAGGCCCCACTCGCGGTTGATGATCAGCTGGATCGCCAGCGCGCGGCGCACCGAGGCCTCGGTCGGCGTCGTGACGGCCTCGTCGTAGGCGTTGGTGTGCAGCGAGTTGCAGTTGTCGTAGACCGCGATCAGCGCCTGCAGCGTGGTGCGGATGTCGTTGAAGGCGATCTCCTGCGCGTGCAGGCTGCGCCCCGAGGTCTGCACGTGGTACTTGAGCCTCTGGCTGCGCTCGTTGGCGCCGTAGCGCTCCTTCATCGCGACCGCCCAGATCCGCCGCGCGACGCGGCCCAGCACCGTGTACTCCGGCTCCATGCCGTTGCTGAAGAAGAAGCTCAGGTTGGGCGCGAAGTCGTCGATCGCCAGCCCGCGCGCGAGGTAAGCCTCGACATAGGTGAAGCCGTTGGCCAGCGTGAAGGCGAGCTGGCTGATCGGGTTGGCCCCCGCCTCGGCGATGTGATAGCCGCTGATGCTGGCCGAGTAGAAGTGCCGCACCCGATGGCGCACGAAGTACTCGGCGACGTCGCCCATCAGCTTCAGGCTGAACTCGGTCGAGAACAGGCAGGTGTTCTGGCCCTGGTCCTCCTTCAGGATGTCGGCCTGCACCGTGCCGCGCACCTGCTCGAGCACCCCGGCGCGGATCGCGGCGGCCTCGGCCGCGCCGGGCGCGCGGCCGTGCTCGCGGACAAAGGTGTCGAGCTTCTGGTCGATCGCGACGTTCAGGAACATCGCCAGCACCGTCGGCGCGGGGCCGTTGATCGTCATGCTGACCGAGGTGCGCGGGTCGCACAGGTCGAAGCCCGCGTACAGCGCCTTCATGTCCTCGAGCGTCGCGATGCTGACGCCGGCGTTGCCGACCTTGCCGTAGATGTCCGGGCGCGGCGCCGGATCGGCGCCGTAGAGCGTGACCGAGTCGAAGGCGGTCGACAGGCGCTGCGCCGGCTGGCCCGCCGACAGCAGCTTGAAGCGCCGGTTGGTGCGCGCCGCGTCGCCCTCGCCGGCGAACATGCGCGTCGGATCCTCGCCCTCGCGCTTGAAGGCGAACACGCCGGCCGTGTAGGGGTAGCGGCCCGGCAGGTTCTCCAGCATCAGCCACCGCAGCAGCTCGCCATGGTCCTCGTACCGGGGCAGCGCGACCTTGCGGATCCGGGTGCCCGACAGCGAGGTCGTCACCAGCGCCTGGCGCACCTCGCGGCCGTGCCGCGTGTGGACCTGCTCGTCGCCCGCATAGGCCTGCTGCGTGAGCGGCCAGTCGGCCAGCAGCGCGCGCGCGTCGGCGTCGAGCGCGGCCTCGCGCGTGCGCGCCAGGTCCAGCGCGGCCTCGGCGGCCTTGGGCTTGTCGGGCTTGCCCACCGCGAGCATCTGCGCCGCGGCGCGCAGCTGCTGGGCCTCGCGTGCGAGCTGCGCCTGCGCACGCGCGCGGCGCTTGTAGGCGCGCAGCGTGTCGGCGATCTCGGCCAGGTAATGCTGCCGCGCCCCCGGCACGATCGCCTGCGATCGCGTGCTGTGGCGCGTCGCGACCGGCGGCAGGCGGCCCGGGCGCAGCGGCAGGCCGAGCGCCGCCAGCCGCGGCGCGAGGGCCTGGTAGAGCGCCGTCACGCCGTCGTCGTTGAAGCGGCTGGCCAGGGTGCCGAACACCGGCATCGCCTCCAGCGGCTGGCCGAAAGCGCCGCGGTTGCGCTGCAGCTGCTTCGCGACGTCGCGCAGCGCGTCGGGCGCGCCGCGGCGGTCGAACTTGTTGATCGCGACGCACTCGGCGAAGTCCAGCATGTCGATCTTCTCGAGCTGGCTGGCCGCGCCGTACTCGGGCGTCATCACGTACAGCGGCACGTCGACCAGCGGCACGATGGCCGCGTCGCCCTGGCCGATGCCCGAGGTCTCGACGATCACCAGGTCGAAGCCGGCCGCCTTGCAGGCCACGATCGCCTCGGGCAGCGCGGCGCTGAGTTCGCCGCCGGTGGCGCGCGTCGCGAGGCTGCGCATGAACACGCGCGGGCCGGCCTGCCAGGGCGCGATCGCGTTCATGCGGATGCGGTCGCCGAGCAGCGCGCCGCCGCTCCTGCGGCGCGAAGGATCGATGCTGAGCACCGCGATGCACAGCGCGTCGCCCTGGTCCAGGCGCAGGCGGCGGATCAGCTCGTCGGCGAGGCTGGACTTGCCGGCACCGCCGGTGCCGGTGAGGCCCAGCACCGGGATGCGCCGGCCGCTCGCCGCGGCCTGCAGCGCGGCCTTCAGCGCCGGCTCGGCGCGGCCGTCCTCGAGCGCGCTGATCAGCCGCGCCAGCGCGCCCCAGGCCGCCTCGCCATGACCGGCCAGCGCATCGAGCGCGGGCGGTGCCGGCGGCAGCGGCGCGCGGTCGCAGCGCATCAGCAACTCGCCGACCATGCCCTGCAGGCCCAGGCGCTGGCCGTCCTCGGGGCTGTAGATGCGCACGCCCTGCGCGGCCAGCGCGCGGATCTCGGCCGGCACGATCACCCCGCCGCCGCCGCCGAAGACCTGGATGTGCGCGCCGCCGCGCGCGCGCAGCTGCTCGACCATGTAGCCGAAGTACTCGACGTGGCCGCCCTGGTAGCTGCTGACCGCGATGCCCTGCACGTCCTCCTGCAGCGCCGCGGTGACCACCTCGTCGACCGAGCGGTTGTGGCCGAGGTGGATCACCTCGGCGCCCGCCGCCATCAGCAGGCGCCGCATGAGGTTGATCGCCGCGTCATGGCCGTCGAACAGCGCCGCGGCGGTGACGATGCGCAGCCGCCGCTTCGGGCGGTACTCGGCCAGGGCCTGGGACTCGGCGGACAGGTCGGTCATGGCGGGGTCTCCGTGACCGTCACTGTAGTGGGCCGGCGCGCTGGGGGATGCCGGCACGCCCGCGTCGCGGGACGGCCGGCCGGTGAGGCGGCGGCGGGACGCGGACGGCCCGAGGGGGATTCAGCCCGAGACGCCGTGGCCGCGCGCGTGCTCGACGGCGTACTTGATCAGCTCGGCCTGGCCGTCGATCTCGAGCTTGCGCTTGATGTTCTGGCGGTGCGCCTCGACGGTGCGCACGCTCAGGTCCAGCGCCTTGGCGATCTGCTTGCTCGACTCGCCGCGGCCCAGCGCGCTGAGGATCTCGCTCTCGCGCGGCGACAGCATCGGCCGCGGCGCCTGGCCGCGGAACAGCCGCTTCGACACCGCGGCGCTGAGGTAGGTGCCACCGCCGACCACGGTGTCGATCGCCGTCAGCACCTCGGTGGCCGGGGCGTCCTTCAGCACATAGCCCTGCGCGCCGGCCTGCAGCGCGCGCTGCACGTACTCGGGGTTGTCGTACATGCTGAACATCAGCACCTTCAGCGCCGGCTCGCGTTCGAGCAGCGTGGCCGCGAGCTCGATGCCGGTTTGGCCCTTCAGGCCGACGTCCATCAGCACCAGCGTCGGCCGGCAGGTGACGACGCGCTCGATCGCCTCGGTCGCGCCGCCGGCCTCGCCGACGACCTCGATGTGCGGCGCGGCGGCCAGGCGCGCGCGCAGGCCCTCGCGCACCATCGGGTGGTCGTCGACCAGCAGCAGGCGCACCGGTGGCGGTGGGTTCATGTCGGTGCTCCTGCGGCCAGCGCCCGCGCCGGCAGCAGCGCGCGCAGCTGCACGCCGTGGCCCGGGCTCGACTCGATCTCGAGCCGGCCGCCGACGGCCGCGAGCCGCTCGCGCATGCTGCGCAGCCCGAGGCCGCGGCGCGGGTCGCGCTGCACGGCGGCCACGTCGAAGCCGGCGCCGTCGTCGGTGACGTCGAGGCTGACGCCGCCGTCGGCGCCGAAGGCCAGCGCCAGCTCGACGCGCGCCGCGCGCGCATGCTTGACGATGTTGGTCAGCGCCTCCTGGGCGATGCGGAACAGCACGGTGACGACGTCGTCGGGCAGCGGGCGCGGCGTGCCGCGCACCGGCGCGTCGACCGCCATGCCGCTGGCCTGGCCGACCTCGGCCGCCAGGTGCTGCAGCGCCGCCGGCAGGCCCAGCGTGTCGAGCAGCGCCGGGCGCAGCCGGTGCGAGATGCCGCGCACCTCGCCGAGCGCGTCGTTCAGGCGCGCCAGCGCGCGCTCCAGCGGCGCGGCCGGCGTGGCGCCGGCACGGCCCTGCTCGAGCGCGGACTCGATCAGCAGCTTGGCCGACACCAGCGTCTGGCTGGTGCCGTCGTGCAACTCGCGCGCCAGGTGGGCGCGCTCGTCCTCCTGCGAACGCACGACCTGGCGCGCCATCAGGCGCAGCTTGGCGTCGGCGACGCGTTGGTCACTGACGTTGAGCGTCAGGCCGCCGGCACTGATCAGCCCGATGCCGAGCAGCGCGATGCCGGCGATCCACGCGATCGTGCTGCCGATGTTGCGGCGCGCGGCCTCGTCGACATGCCTCAGCGTCGCGTCGATGTCGTCGAGGTAGAGCCCGGTGCCGACCATCCAGTGCCAGCGCTCGAGCGCGACCACGTAGCCCAGCTTGCCGGCGAGCTGGCCGTTCGAGGGCTTGCGCCACTGGTAGGCGACGTAGCCGCCGCCGGCGCGGGCCTGCGCGATCAGCTGCTGGATCGTCGGCTCGCCGCGCGCGTCGCGCAGGTTCCAGAGGTTGCGGCCGACCAGCTCGGGCTGGCGCGAGTGCATCAGCACCGTGCCGTCGAGGTCGTAGACGAAGAAATAGCCGTCGGGGCCGTAGTCGAGCGCGCCGAGCAGCTTCAGCGCCTCTTCACGCCGGGACGGCGTGACGCTCCCGTCCTCGCGCCGGGACGCGCCGGCCGGCGCGTCCTCGTACAGCGGCCGCACGGTGCTCAGCGCGAGGTCGACGTAGTGCCGCAGCTCGGCGCGCCGCGCGTCCATGTAGGCGCGCTGCACGAGCTGCTGCTCGCGCTTGGCGAGATCGGCTTCCTGGACGCCGACGACGACCGCGATCAGCGCGAGCGCCGCCAGCAGCGGCAGCACCGCCAGCAGGATGACCTTGGTGCGCAGGCGCATGGTGGCGCCATGATCGCCCATTTCGCGCCCCGGGCGCCGCGCCGTCTCAGCAGCAGCGGCCGATGCGCCCCTTCGCGCCGTAGCGGGCGTCCTGGCGCTCGCGGAAGAAGTCCTCGTAGGACATCGCCGGCGCGCCGGGGTGGGTGGCCTCCATGTGCGTCAGGTAGGCGTCGTAGTCGGGCAGCCCGACCATCAGCCGCATGCCCTGCGCCAGGTAGCGGCCGACGCGGGCGGCCTCGCGGCCCGCGTCGTCGAGCACCGTGCTCAGCGTGCCCATCGCCCGCTCACTTCGCCAGGGCCGGCATCGCCTCGAATGGCACCTCGGCCGTGGACGGCCGGTGGGCGGCGCGCGCCGCCCGGCAGGCGCGCACGCCGTAGAGCAGCACGCTCAGCACCACCGCCATGAAGAGCGCGCACAGCAGCGCGTCGAGCCGGTCGTTGAAGACGATGCGCGACATCGCCTCGGCGCTCTTGGCCGGCGCGAGCAGCTGGCCGGCGGCCAGCGCGTCGGCGTACTTGTTCGCGTGGGCCAGGAAGCCGACCTTCGGATCGGCCGAGAAGATCTTCAGCCAGCCCGCCGTCAGCGTGCACACCACCAGCCAGGCGGCCGGCACGATGGTCACCCAGGCGTAGCGCTCCTTCTTCATGCGGAACAGCACGACGGTGCCGAGGATCAGCGCCACCGCGGCGAGCATCTGGTTGCTGATGCCGAACAGCGGCCACAGCGTGTTGATGCCGCCGAGCGGGTCGACCACGCCCTGGTAGAGGAAGTAGCCCCAGGCGCCGACCGTCAGCGCGGTCGCGACGAGGTTGGCGACCCAGGAGTCGGTGCGCTTGAGCGACGGCACGAAGCTGCCCAGCAGGTCCTGCAGCATGAAGCGCCCGGCGCGCGTGCCGGCGTCGACCGCGGTCAGGATGAACAGCGCCTCGAACAGGATCGCGAAGTGGTACCAGAAGGCCATCATCGCCTTGCCGCCGACCACCTGCTGCAGGATGTGCGCCATGCCGACGGCCAGCGTCGGCGCGCCGCCGGCGCGCGCGAGGATCGTGGTCTCGCCGACATCCTTGGCGGTCTGCGTCAGCATCTCGGGCGTGATCACGAAGCCCCAGGTCGACAGCGTCTGCGCCACCGACTCCGGCGTGTTGCCGACCAGCGCGGCGGGGCTGTTCATCGCGAAGTAGATGCCCGGCTCGATGCACGAGGCCGCCACCAACGCCATCACCGCGACAAAGGACTCGGCCAGCATGCCGCCGTAGCCGATGAAGCGCGCGTGGGTCTCGTTCTCCAGCATCTTGGGCGTGGTGCCCGAGGAGATCAGCGAGTGGAAGCCCGACACCGCGCCGCAGGCGATGGTGATGAACAGGAAGGGGAAGAGGTTGCCCGACCACACCGGGCCGTTGCCCTGCGCGAACTGCGTCAGCGCCGGCATCTGCAGCGTCGGTGCGACGATCACGATGCCGATGGCCAGCGCGACGATGGTGCCGATCTTCAGGAAGGTCGACAGGTAGTCGCGCGGCGCGAGCAGCAGCCACACCGGGATGGACGCGGCGACGAAGCCGTAGCCGATCAGCATCCAGGTCAGCGTCGTGCCTTCGAAGGTGAACTTGGCGGCGAGCACCGGGTCCTCGGCGATCCACTGGCCGCCCATGATGGACAGCATCAGCAGCACGAAGCCGATCACCGAGACCTCCCCGATGCGCCCCGGGCGCAGGTAGCGCAGGTAGACGCCCATGAACAGCGCGACCGGGATCGTCGCCGCGACGGTGAAGCTGCCCCAGGGCGAGTGCGCCAGCGCCTTCACGACGATCAGCGCCAGCACGGCGAGGATGATGATCATGATCATGAAGGTGCCGAAGAGCGCGATCAGCCCCGGCACCGTGCCCATCTCCTGCTTGATCAGCTCGCCCAGCGAGCGGCCGTCGCGGCGCGTGGAGATGAAGAGCACGATGAAGTCCTGCACCGCGCCGGCGAACACGACCCCGGCGAGGATCCACAGCAACCCGGGCAGATAGCCCATCTGCGCCGCCAGCACCGGCCCCACCAACGGCCCCGCGCCGGCGATCGCCGCGAAGTGGTGGCCGTAGAGCACGTACTTGTTCGTCGGCACGTAGTCCAGGCCGTCGTTGTGGCGCCAGGCCGGCGTCTTGCGGCGGCCGTCGAGGCCGAGCACGCGATCGGCGATGAACAGGCTGTAGTAGCGGTAGGCGATCAGGTAGACGCAGACGGCGGCGATCACCACCCAGAGGGCGCTGACGGCTTCACCGCGGCTCAGGGCCAGCGTGGCCAGCGCGAACGCGCCGCCGATGGCGACGACGAGCCACACCAGGTGGCGACCGATATTCGACATGGGGTGTCTCCTCGTGGATCGATCCCGCCGGGTCGGAGTCGACGACGGCGGGTCGGCGCCATTCTGGAGAGCGGGGGCGCGCGGCACATGCGCCCCACCACGCGGAGCGGCGCGTGGGATTGCTTAGTGGTTAACCCGGGGGCCGCGGCAGCAGCCGCATGGGCATGGCGCTGGGCATCATCGTGAACGCCGCCACCTCGCGGATCGAGTCCGGATCGACGGCGAGTTCCACGTTGAAATGCCGCGCCAGCATCGACAGCACGAGTCGGATCTCCACCCCCGCCAGGTGTCGGCCCGGGCACACGCGCGGCCCGGCACCGAACTGCATGTAGGCCCGCGTGTCGTGCGCCCGCTCCGGGTGGTGGCCCGCGCTCCAGCGCCCGGGGTCGAAGGTCGCGGCATCGGCGAAGCGCGCGTCGTCCATCATCGCCGGGCGCAGCAGGAAGAACATCGGCGTGCCGCGCGGCAGCGCCGTGCCGTCGAGCACCACGTCCTCGTTGGGCTCCAGGAACACCAGTGGCACGATGGGCTTGAGGCGCGTGGCCTCGTTGGCCGTGGCCTCGAAGAGGTCGAGCCGACGCACGTCCTCGTAACTCGCGCACACGGCGGCGGCGCCGAGCACCTCATCGGCCACGCCCTGCAGGCGCTGCTGCCACTGCGGGTGCTGCGCCAGCTGGAACAGCGTCCAGCCCAGGGTGTGCGCGGTGGTGTCCTCGCCGGCCAGCAGCAGGGTCAGCACGTTGGCGTGGACATCGGCGTCGCTCACGCCCGAGTGGGGCTCGTCGCGAGCGCGCAGCATTGCCTCCAGCACGTTGCGCGGCTCGGACGCGGGGGCGTCGCGCAGGCGCTGGCGCGCGTTCACGATCAGCTGCTCGGTGTGGCGCTGGATCGCCGCCATCGCGCGGTCGAAGCGGTGATCGCGCGGCAGCTTGATCCAGCGCCAGTAGGGAAAGGGCGCGTTGATGCGCTCCATGATCATCGGGAACACCAGCGCCAGGTGGTCCTGGATCACGTCACCGTCGCGCTCCAGGGTGTTCGGGTCCTCGCCGAAGGCGAGCGCGGTGGTCACGTCGACCGTGTAGCGCACCAGGTCCTGCGTCATCTCGACCGTGCGGCCTTCGATGGCCGCCGCCTGCCAGCGCCGGTGCAGCCGCTGCGTGATCGCCGCCAGCGTGGGGAAGAAGCCGCGGAAGTGCGTCGCGTTGAGCGAACTCATCACGAGCTTGCGCTGCGGCCGCCAAGCCTCGCCCTCAGCCGAGAACACGCCGTTGCCGCCCAGCTCGGCCAGGCAGTCCTGGATCTGGCGCACACGCCGGAAGCGCTCGGGCCGCTCGCGCAGCACCGCCTGGAGCAGGTCCGGGTCCGCGCTCACGTAGACGGCCTTGCCGGCGAGTTGCAAGCGGTAGGGCGAGCCCAGCCGGCGGCACCAGTCCTCGAACACGAGGTGCAGGCGCGGCACGTCGAGCTGCAGCAGGTTGCCCAGCAGCGGCAGGCCCCTGGGGGCCGGCAAGTCGGCCAGTTGGCGAATGGCCGTACCGGCAGTGGTGGCGCTCATGGTGGGATCCTTGTCGTCGCCGTCAGGCGGGTCGCGGCGGCCAAGTATGGAATGCGCAGGCACTCATACGGGCCGGTGCGGGCGGGTGCGCTCAGGGGGTGCGATTCTGGTCGCGACCGGTCAGCCCCCGGGCCTCACGCGTCACCGCTCAGCCGCCATCGACCACCGCCTCGGGGATGCGGTAGCGCTCGAAGTCGTTGATCTCGATGCGCCATTCGTCGCCCGGCTTGCTGGCCTTGATCGACGAGGCCCCGGGCGCGCTGACCTGTCCGCCCGAGAACGCCAGCACGCGCTCCAGGCCGCCCGGCGGCGTGATGCGCACCTCGGCCCGGCCGGGGCCACCACGGATCACGCCAAAGGGGCACATCGCCAGTGCCTCGCGGCCCATCGTGCAGGGCACGCTCCCCGTGGCGTGGAAGACGGTGCCGGGGACCTTGGCATCGTGCGACGCCGCCGCGCCCGCGATGCTCACGGTCAGCGTGTAGCCGGCCACCGTGCCGCGGCGCGCCTCACTGCGCATCAGGTAGACGCGCAGGGTGTAGACGCCGGCCTGCGGCAACAGGCCGCTCCACGCGTTGCCGTTGATCGAGCTGTTGTACAGGGCCACGTCCTGCGAGCCCGGCGGCAGCACATTGAAGTAGGCCCGGCGCGAGGTCATGGCCACCGTCATCGTCTGCCCGGCGCCGGCGCGCAGCGTGTAGTCGACGAAGGCGTCTCCCTTGACCGCCCCCTTCAGCGTGGCCGAACTCGCCCCCTTGGCGAACTGCACGGCGTAGGGCGGGCTGGCGGCCTGTGCGGCCGGGGCCAGGCTGAACGCCAGGCTCAGCGCGACGGACGGGAGCAGTGGAAGGGCCTTCATGCGCGTGCGTCCGGTCGGTGAAGGAGCGCCTGGAAGGCTATCTCAAGCCGGGCGGATTGCGTGGGTCAGTTTTCAGTGATCGTCAAGCTCCGGCCCCGCCAACGGCTCCTCGTCGTGGCAGGCCCAGGTCAGCGCCATTAAACAAGGAGGACACGCTGGGGCGCGACAATCGCTTGCGCCACTGTGAAGGGAGTCGGCTTGAGCATTGACGACGCCTACGTCGAACTGGGGCTGGCGCCCGGCGCCAGCGACGCGGAGGCCAAGGCCGCGTGGCGAAA
>DATMJX010000346.1:0-8335 GCA_035553715.1 Methylibium sp. | reverse complement strand
CCGCGCACCAGCTCGATGTGGCTGCGCAGCGCGTACAGCTCGTCGGCGTGCGACAGCGGCACGTTGAGGCGGCGCACGCGCGCGTCCAGGCCGTCGAGCTCGTCCATCAGCGCCTGCGCCTCGTGCGGCTCGTCGGCGTCGGCGACGCCCTCCTCGATCTGGCGCAGCTTGCCGTACCAGCGGAACACCCGCGAGCGCACGCGCAGCTCGTACAGCGGCGGCAGCACCCGCGACAGCGGGATCAGCACCACGATGATCGAGGCGAGCACCACCCACATGCGGTCGACCAGGTTGGCGAGCCAGAACGGCAGGTAGCGCTGCAGGAAGGGCGGGCCGCTTTGCAGGAAGCGCTCGGCCTCGCGGGCCAGCGGCAGCTCCGAGTTGCGCGCGTTCGGGAAGTCGCCGCGCCTGTGGAACCAGCCGGCGTCGCCGTGGATCGCGCGCGCCGCCTGCACCAGCAGCTGCTGCAGCGCCGGGTGGGTGTCGTCGCGCGCGACCAGCATTGCGGTGGGCGCGACCAGGTGCACGTCGGCGCCGGGCAGGTCGGCCTCGAGCTTGACGATGCCGCGCGGCAGCGTCACCGGCGCGAGCATCGGCAGGCGTCGCGCATAGGCCTCGGCCTGGGCGAAGTCGAGCAGCCCGATGCCCGGCGTCAGCAGCAGCATCTGCACCAGCGGGGCCTCGGGCGCCGAGGCGAAGGCGAGCGCGTCGAGGCGGCCCTCGAGCAGCTCGACCGTCGCCGCGGTCTGGCCGAGGCGGCGGGCGTCGATGTCGCCGGACTCCAGCCCGTTGGCGGCCAGCAGCCGCAGCATCACGTTGGTGATGCCGCTGCCGGGTGCGCCGATGTTGACGCTCCAGCCCTTGAGCTGCGAGAGCTTGTCCAGCCGCGCGCCGCCCAGCCGCTGCTGCGCCACCTCGGTCCGGTAGAACAACCAGATCGGCTCGTGGAACAGGCTGCCGAGCGACAGCAGGCCGGGCGGCGGTGGCTCGTCAGGCTGGCGCAGGCGGTCGGCGCCGCCCTGCACGAAGGCGAAGCCGACGCCGGAGGCTTCGTCCTGCAGCAGCGCCAGGTTCTCGGCCGAGCCCTGGGTGCCGCGCAGCTCGACCTCGACCCCGAACTTCGCGAGCTGGGCCTTGTAGCGGCTGCCGAACTCCGCATAGGCACCTTGCTCGGGGCCGGTGGCCAGCACCAGCTTCTTCGGCGGCGTCGGGTCGAGCACCCAGTAAGCCCCCACCAGCAGCGCGAGCACCAGCAGCGCGAACGGGCCGGCGGTGAGCAGCAGGTCACGGGTGTTGAGCAGGGTGGTGCGCAAGGAGGGCAGACGAGGCATCGGTTGGGGAACGGTACGGCCCGCAGGGGCGCGCGCCAGCCCGCATTCTCGGTCAGCAGTACCCCGGCATTACGCATGGGCATGCCGATGCGTCAGCCTGCCGGCAGGCTGGGCGGGCCGATCAGGTGGTGGCGCGCCGCTGGCGCCACCAGCCTTCCGCGCTGTAGAGCGCCAGCGCCGCCCAGATCGCGATGAAGCCGATGCGGCGCGCCGGCTCGAAGGGCTCGTGGAAGAGCCAGACGCCGACCAGCAGCTGCAGCGTCGGGCCGATGTACTGCAGGATGCCGAGCAGCGACAGCGGGATGCGCCGCGCGCCGGCGGCGAACAGCAGCAGCGGGATCGCGGTGATCGGGCCGGCCGCCACCACCAGCGCCTGCAGCCCGGGCGAGCCCTGCACGAAGGCCGACTGCCCCTGCAGCGCGAGCCACAGCAGCGCCAGCGCGGCCAGCGGGCCGAGCAGCAGGGTCTCCATCGCCAGCCCCTCGAGGGCGCCGAGCGGGGCGGTCTTGCGCAGCAGGCCGTACAGGCCGAAGCTGGCGGCGAGCGCCAGCGCGATCCAGGGCAGCGCGCCGGCCTGCCACGTCAGCCAGGCCACCCCGAGCGCGGCGACGCCGACCGCCAGCTGCTGGCCGGCGCGCAGCCGCTCCTTGAGCACCAGCGCGCCGAGCAGCACATTGACCAGCGGGTTGATGAAATAGCCGAGGCTGGCCTCGACGATGCGGCCGTTGACGACCGCCCAGATGTAGAGAAACCAGTTCAGCGCGATCAGCGCCGCGCTGGCTGCGCAGCCGGCGAGCAGGCGCCGGTCGGCGAAGGCCGGGCCGATCCAGGACCAGCGCCGCTGCGCCGCGAGCAGCAGCGCGACGAAGCCGCAGGACCAGACGATGCGGTGCGCCATCATCTCCAGCGGCGGCACCGCCTGCAGCGTCTTGAAGTACAGCGGGAAGGCCCCCCAGCAGGCGAACGCCAGCGCGGCCTGCAGGATGCCGGTTTGCACGGGGCGTGGGCGTGGGCCGCGGGGGAGGGACCGGCCGTGCCGGAGCCCGGGGGCCCCGGCCGCGTCCGCTCAGGCGATGCCGAGCAGCTCGACCTCGAACAGCAGCGTCGCGTTCGGCGGGATCACGCCGCCGGCGCCGCGCGCGCCGTAGCCGAGCTGCGGCGGAATCACCAGGCGGCGCGTGCCGCCGACCTGCATGCCCGCGACGCCCTCGTCCCAGCCGGCGATCACCATGCCGGCACCGAGCGGAAACTCGAACGGGTCGCCCCGGTCCTTGCTCGAGTCGAACTTGCGGCCGGCGACGCCGTCCTGGTAGAGCCAGCCGGTGTAGTGCACCCGCACCGAGCGCCCGGCGGCAGCGGTTGCGCCGGTGCCGGCGGTGGAGTCCTCGTACTGCAGGCCGGAGGGGGTCGTGATCATCGTGGGGGTCCTGGGAGGCTGCGAAAGCCCGGCAGCATAGCGAATCGGGCCGCGTTGCCCCGGCGCCGGGCCTTGCGGATGTGCACGAGCAAAGCCGGCACGCCGCCGGCATACTGCCAGCCTGATGACAACCGCCCGCGAGCTGCACGACACGCTGGAGGAGGTGTCGCCGCGTGCCGAGCGACGCGGTGCGTGGCTGTTCGCGGCCGGGTGGGCGCTGGCCTACCTCGCGATCGCCGGGGCCTGGGTGATCGGCTCGAGCCGGGCGCTCGCGGCGCTGCCGCTGGAGCGCGAGCAGCTGCAGTGGGCCGAGCAATTCAAGGGCTTCGCCTTCGTGCTCGTGACCGCGGGGCTGATGTTCCTGCTGATCGGGCGCACCCGCAGCAGCCTGCTGGCGCAGAGCCGCCGGCTCGCCGTGCAGGCGCGTGACCTGGCGGTGCGCGAGGCCCGCTGGCGCCACCTGATGTCCAACCTCTCCGAGGTCGCCTGGTTCACGTCGCTGGACGGGCGCGAGGTGCTCTATGTCAGCCCGGCGACCGAGACGGTCTATGGCCGCCCGGCCCAGGACTTCCTCGACGATCCGCGGCTGTGGCTGGCGGTCGTGCATCCCGACGACCGCGCCATGGTCGAGCGCAGCGCGGCCGGACTGGGCCTGCGCGACGCACGCCAGCACATCGAGTACCGCATCCGCCACACCGACGGGCGATGGCGCTGGGTGCGCGACCGCGCATCGGTGCTGCTCGGTCCCGACGGCGTGCCGGTGGCCGTCGGCGGCGTGGCCGAGGACATCACCGCCTCCAAGCACTCCAGCGAGGCCTTGCATGCACGCGAGCTGCAGCTCAGCGGCATCGTCGAGACGGCGATGGACGCGATCATCACGGTCGACGTCGAGCAGCGCATCGTGGTGTTCAACCGCGCGGCCGCCGGCATCTTCCGTATCGAGCCGCAGCAGGCGATCGGCCAGCCGCTGGAGCGTTTCATCCCAATGCGCGTGCGCGAGCGCCACGCGAGCCACGTCGACGAGTTCGCGCGCACCGGCAGCACGCAGCGGCGCATGGGTGCGATGCACGTGCTGACCGGTTTGCGCACCAATGGCGAGGAGTTCCCGATCGAGGCGGCCATCTCGCGGCTCGGCGACGGGGCCGAGGCCTTGATGACCGTGGTGCTGCGCGACGTCACCGAGACGCGCCGTGCCGCCGCCGCGCTGGAGGCTCAGCGGGCGGCCGAGGCCGCGAGCCGGGCGAAGACCGAGTTCCTGTCGCGCATGAGCCACGAGCTGCGCACGCCGCTGAACGCGGTGCTCGGTTTCGCACAGTTGCTGCAGGCCTCGGGCGAGCCCCTGACGGAGCGCCAGCGCGGCCAGCTCGACCACATCCGAACGGCCGGCTGGCACCTGCTGGCGCTGATCAACGACGTGCTCGACGTGTCGCGCATCGAGGCGGGTGCCCTGCGGCTGCAGGTCGGCAGCGTCGATGTCGATGCCTCCGTCGACGAGGCGCTGACGCTCAGCCGCTCGATCGCCGAGCGCCACGGCGTGCGCCTCGTCGGGCCGACCGCGCGCGTCGGCTGCAGCATCCTGGTCGACGCGACGCGCTGGCGCCAGGTGCTGCTGAACCTGCTGTCGAATGCGGCCAAGTACAACCGACCGGGCGGCTCCATCCAGGTGACGCTGGCCTGCGAGGGCGAGCGCCTGCAGGTGTGCGTGGCGGACACCGGCCTGGGCATGGGGACCGACCAGCTCGCCTGCCTGTACGAACCCTTCAACCGGCTCGGTCGCCAGCACGGGGGCATCGAGGGCACTGGCATCGGCCTGACGCTGACGCGGGAGCTGCTGCTGATGATGGACGGCAGCATCGACATCCAGAGCACGCTGGGCGAGGGCACCCGCGTCACGGTGTCGGTGCCGCGCTGCACCGGTGCGGCGTTGCGACCCCCATCGCCGACGCAGGGCGCAGGGCCCGGTGCCACGGCGGGGCCCCGCGGCACCGTGCTCTACGTGGAAGACAACCCGCTCAACGCATTGATCGTCGAGCAGCTGCTGGCGCGCTGGCCGGCCGTGACACTGGTGCAGGCCGAGGACGGCGCGAGCGGCATCGCGCTGGCCGAGCAGTTGCAGCCCGACCTGGTGCTGCTGGACATGCGACTGCCGGACATGGGCGGCCTGGAGGTGCTCGAACGCCTGCGGGCGCGGGGCGGCGCGACGCGCGTCGTCGCCCTGTCCGCCAGCGCGATGCCGGACGAGGTGGCGGCCGCGCGGGCGGCAGGGGCGATCGACTACTGGACCAAGCCGCTCGACTTCGACATGTTCGTGCAACGCGTCGCGGGACTGCTCGGCGACGGCGTTCGGCGCGGCGGCCCCGTCGAATCGCGCTAGCCGGCGTGGCCGGTGCGGGGCGCTTGCGCCCCGCGTGAATCGCCGTCGCCGCGGGCATCGCTACACTGCCCGCGACCATGGACCTCGGCACCAGCTTGTTCGTGATCGCCGCCTTGATCGCGGCCTGCGCCTTCTTCTCGATGGCCGAGCTGTCGCTCGCGGCGGCACGGCGCATCAAGCTGCGCCAGATCGCCGACGAGGGGGATGCGCGCGCGCAGCGCGTGCTCGACGTGCAGGAGCACCCGGGTCACTTCGTCACCGTGGTGCAGATCGGGTTGAACGCGATCGCGATCCTCGGGGGCATCGTCGGCGAGGGCGCGCTGTCGCCGACGCTGGCGCGCGCGGCGAGCGGCCTGGTCGCGCCGGAGACCGCGGCGACGCTCGGATTCGTCGCCTCTGTCGGGCTGGTGACGGCGGCCTTCGTGCTGTTCGCCGACCTCTTTCCCAAGCGGGTGAGCCTCAGCAATCCCGAGGCGGTCGCGATGGCGCTGGTCGGCCCGATGGACACGCTGACCCGGCTGCTCAAGCCGCTGGCCTGGGTGTTCGACCGGGCCGCCGACGCGCTGTTCACGCTGTTCGGCCTGCAGCGCACCCGCGACGACCGCGTGACCCACGACGACATCCTCGCGATGGCCGAGGCCGGCGCCGCCGGCGGCGTGCTCGCGCACGAGGAGCAGCAGCTGATCGCCAATGTCTTCGAGCTCGACACGCGTACCGTCGAGAGCGCGATGACGGCGCGCGACCGCATCGTGCACTTCCTGCGCGACGACCCGCCGGAGCTGGTCCGCGCGCGCATCACCGCCGACCCGCACTCGACCTACCTGGTCTGCGATGGCGGCATCGACCAGGTGCTCGGCTATGTCGACGCCAAGGATCTGCTGATCCGTGTGCTCAACGAGCAGTCGATCGCGCTCGACGCGCCGGGTCTGTTGCAGAAGGTGCTGGTGATCCCGGACCGCCTGACGCTCAGCGAGGTGATCGAGCAGTTCCGTGCCGCGCACGACGACTTCGCGGTCATCATGAACGAGTACAGCCTGGTGGTCGGCGTGATCACGCTCAACGACGTGATGAGCACGGTGATGGGCGATCTGGTGTCCCCCTGGGCCGAGGAACAGATCGTGCAGCGTGAGGACGGCAGCTGGCTGATCGACGGCCTGACGCCGATCCCGGACGTGCTGCGTGCGCTCGATCTCGACGCGCTGCCGCGGCAGGGCCAGTACGACACGCTGGCGGGCTTCCTGATGGTGATGCTGCGGCGCATCCCGAGGCGCACCGACTGCCTGGTCCATGCCGGCTGGCGCTTCGAGGTGCTCGACGTCGACAACCACAAGATCGACCAGGTGCTGGTCACGCGGCTGCCGGCGTCGGCCTGAGACGGCGAACCCCTGCCGGGCGAAGCGCAGGCAGGGGCCGGTGTTGGTGCTTCCTGTGTGGGTGTCTGCGCGAGGCACCCGGAACCCGGAAGCTCGGTCCCGGCGCCGCGCACGGAGACCATGTACGGCGACGACTTCATTGTGAGCAGGCGGGCGATGCGCGGCATGCCGCGAACCGGGGGTGCCCCCGCGTTCCGGTGAAAAGTCGCGCGCCGCCCGGGTAGCGGCTCAGTCGTCGGCGAGCAGCGACTGCGTCTGCGGGTGGCGCCGCATGTAGCTTGCGACATAGGAGCACACCGGCACGACCTTCAGGTCCTCGGCGCGCGCCCAGTCGAGCGCGGTCTGCACCAGCGCGGCCGCGACGCCACGGCCACGCAGCGCGGCGGGCACCAGCGTGTGCGGCAGCACCAGGCGGTCGCCGTCACGGCGGTAATCGGCCACGCACAGCAGGCCGTCGACGGTCGTCTCGAAGCGCGAGGCGGCGCGGTTGTTCACGATGTGCATGACCTTCGCTCCGATGCTCAGACCCAGCCTGCGGCGCCGAATACGGCCCCGCCGCCGATCAGCCACAGCAGGTGCAGCCGCGTGCGCCACACCAGCAGTGCGGCAGCCAGCGTCAGCGCCAGCGAGACCCACTGCCCCGCCGGTGCGGCCAGCAGCCAGCCGGTCGCGGCGATCAGCGCCAGCGTGAGCGGCGCCATGCCGGCCTTGAAGGCGCGCACCGCCGGCCAGTCGGCGCGTGCCGCGCCCCAGCGCGCGGCGATCAGCGCCAGCGTCGTCGACGGGATCATGATGCCGGCCAGCGCCACCGCCGCACCCGTAAGCCCGGCCACCTGGTAGCCGAGCAGCGGCACGAACAGCAGGTTGGGACCGGGGGCGGCCTGGGCGATCGCGATCGCCGCGGCGAACTGCGCGTCGCTCAGCAGTGCCGCGTCGATCACCATCCAGCGGTGCATGTCCGGCGCGACCGCGATGGCGCCCCCCACCGCCAGTAGCGACAGCATCAGGAAATGCCCGCCGAGCGCGAGCAGCAAATCCGGTGTCATCGCGGGTCCTCCGCGCGCAGCCGGTGCCAGGCCAGGGCGCAGGCGAGCGGGCCGAGTGTCAGCAGCACCAGGGCGAGCGGCAGCCGCGCCCAGGCCACCGCGGCGAAGCAGGCGAGGCCGAGCGCCAGCGCCCGCGGTCGTCCGAGCGGGCTCGTGCGCAGCGGTGTGGCCAGCTTGATCGCGGTGCCCAGCACCAGGCCGGCGGCCACGGCGCCCATGCCGCGCAGCGCACCGGCAACCACCGGATGCTCGGCGAAGCGTGCGTACAGGGCCATCGCGGCCAGCGCGATCGCCAGCGGCGCGGCGATCATGCCGGCCAGCGCCGCGAAGGCGCCACGCGTGCCGAAGAAGCGATCGCCGACCATCAACGAGAGGTTGCACACGTTCGGCCCCGGCAGCACCTGGGCGAGCGCGAGCAGCTCGAGGAACTCAGCCTTGGTCAGCCAGCGGCGCTGCTCGCACAGCACCCGCTGCGCGACCGCGAGCACGCCGCCGAAGCCCTGCAGCGCCAGCGCGCTGAAGGACAGGAACAGCGCGGTGCAGGAGGCCGGTCGCGCGAGCGGCGCGTCGTCGTGCACGGCGGCTCAGCGACCGCCGTCGAGCGCGTAGCGTCCGGCGCCGTGGGCCGCGACGAACAGCAGCCCGCCGGCGATCGCGACGTTCTTCCAGAACATGATGCTCTGCATCATCTGCTGATCGGCCGGCAGGGCCCAGTAGGCGTGGAAGATCGCACCGGCGGCGAGCGTGAAGGCGGCCAGGATCAGCGCTGCCCAGCGCGTGCGCCAGCCCACCAG
>DATMJX010000345.1:0-9799 GCA_035553715.1 Methylibium sp. | reverse complement strand
GAACGAGCCTCCCACCGACCCCCAGAGACGCGACGCCCCAACGACTCCGATGGACACCGCACTCGCCGCCCCCGCCCCGATGGCCCTGAACGCCGGCAGCCCGGCCGCCGCGCCCGGCTTTGCCGAGCGCCTCGCGGCGCTGCCGACCAGCCGCAAGGCCTTGCTGGGGCTTGGCCTGGCCGCCCTGGTCGGCATCGCGCTGGCGATGTCGATGTGGTCATCGCAGGGCGACTACAAGGTCCTGTACGCCAACCTGTCGGACAAGGACGGCGGCGCGATCCTCGCGCAGCTCTCGCAGATGAACGTGCCCTACAAGCACGCCGAGGGCGGCAGCGCCATCCTCGTGCCGGCCGACAAGGTGCACGACGTGCGCTTGAAGCTCGCCTCGGCCGGCCTGCCCAAGGGTGGCGTGGTCGGCTTCGAGCTGATGGACAACGCCAAGTTCGGCCAGACGCAGTTCCAGGAACGCCTGACCTTCCAGCGCGGCCTCGAGGGCGAGCTGACGCGCTCGATCGGCGGCCTGGCCGCGGTGCAGTCGGCGCGCGTGCACCTCGCGCTGCCCAACCAGAACGGTTTCTTCCGCGAGCAGCAAAAGCCCAGCGCCAGCGTGCTGCTGACGCTGCACCCGGGCCGCACGCTGGACCGCGCGCAGATCGCTGGCATCGTGCACCTGGTGTCCTCCAGCGTCCCGGAGCTCGCGCCCAAGGCGGTCAGCGTGCTCGACGCCAGCGGCGCGCTGCTGTCGGGCAGCGCCGAGGCCGAGGCCGCCGCCAACGGCCTGGACGCCCAGCAGCTGCAGTACCGCCAGCAGATCGAGGCCAACTACAGCCGCCGCGTCATCGACATCCTCGAGCCGGTGCTGGGCCGCGACAACCTGCGCGCCCAGGTGACGGCCGAGATCGATTTCTCGCAGACCGAGTCGACCTCGGAGGAATACCTGCCCAACCAGGGCGTCGGCGCCGACGGCAAGCCGATCCCGCAGACGGTGCGCAGCGAGCAGAGCAGCGAGTCGTCCAACGGCGGCAGCGCAACGCCGTCCGGCGTGCCCGGCGCCACCAGCAACCAGCCGCCGGTGCCGGCGACCGCGCCGCTCAACGGCCCGGCCCAGGCGCTCACCGCCGCGGCGGCCGGCAGCCCCGGCGGCACGAGCCGGCGCGACGCCACGACGAACTACGAGGTCGACAAGACCGTGCGCGTGACGCGCAACGCCACCGGCACGGTCAAGCGGCTCAACGCGGCCGTGGTCGTCAACCACAAGTCGTCCACCGACGCGAAGGGCAAGACCACCGTCACGCCGATCCCCGAGGCCGAGCTCGAGAAGCTCACCGCGCTCGTCAAGGAGAGCATCGGCTTCAACGAGGCGCGCGGCGACTCGGTCAAGCTGATCAACGCGCCCTTCAAGGTCGAGACGCCGGTGGCCGAAGCGGCGCCGCCGCTGTGGCAGCAGCCCGAGGTGCAGGACCTGGCGCGCACGCTGGCGGTGCCCGGCGCGCTGACGCTGCTGGCGCTGATCGTCGTGTTCGGCGCGGTGCGCCCGGCGCTCAAGGCGGCCCAGCCTGCGCCGGCAGCCCCGGCGCCGCGCCTGAACGCGGTGGTCGATGACCTGCAGCCGCTGCCCGCGCCCGGCAACGGCCTGCCGCGCCTCGAGGCGCCGAGCGCCGACGATCGGCTGCTGCAGGCCCGCGCGCTGGCCAAGGACAACCCGGCGGCGGTCGCGAACATCGTGCGCACCTGGGTCGCAAAGGACGCCTGACGATCATGGACGAACAGGGACTCGAAGACGCGGCGATCCTGCTGATGTCGCTCGGCGAGGAGGACGCCGCCGAGGTCTTCCGCCAGCTTGCGCCCAAGGAGGTGCAGCGCCTGGGCGAGACGATCGCCAAGCTCAAGACCGTCTCGCGCGAGCGCGTCGAAGGCGTGCTCGAGCGCTTCTCCAGCGCCGCCGCCGACACCAGCACGCTGGTCAACGACACCGACGAGTACGTCAAGACCGTGCTGCGCAAGGCGCTCGGCGAGGACAAGGCCAACCTGCTGATCGACCGCATCCTGCAGGGCGGCGACGTCTCCGGCATCGAGAGCCTGAAGTGGATGGACCCGGCCTCGGTGGCCGAGCTGCTGCGCAACGAGCACCCGCAGATCGTCGCGGCGATCCTGGTGCACCTGGACTTCGACCAGGCCGCCGACGTGCTCAAGCATTTCAACGAGCGCCAGCGCAACGAGGTGATGGTGCGCGTCGCGACGCTCGACGGCATCCAGCCCAGCGCGCTGAAGGATCTGAACGAGGTGATGGGCAAGGTGCTCGCCGGCGGCGAGCGCATGAAGAAGTCGTTGATCGGCGGCGTCAAGCCGGCGGCCGAGATCATCAACATGATGGGTTCGGCGGTCGAGACCTCGGTGCTCGACTACATCCGCGAGGCCGACCCCGACCTCGCGCAGAAGATCATGGACAACATGTTCACCTTCGACGATCTGCTCAAGATCGACGACCGGGGCATCCAGGCGCTGCTCAAGGAAGTGCAGAGCGAGTCGCTGCTGGTCGCGCTCAAGGGCGCGACGCCCGAGCTGCGCGAGAAGATCTTCACCAACATGTCGACCCGCGCGGCCGAGACGCTGCGCGAGGACCTCGACTCGCGCGGCCCGGTGCGCGTCTCCGAGGTCGAGGCCGAGCAGAAGGAAATGCTCAAGGTCGTGCGGCGCCTCGCCGACGAGGGCCAGATCGTGCTGAGCGGCGGTGGCGATGACCAGTTCCTCTGAGCGCGGCGCGCCGCGCAGCCGGCTGCACGACGATTTCGACCTGCTGCGCACGGCGCCGGCCAGCCCGGCGGCGGGCGCGGCGCCCTACGCACGCTTCATCCCGCGCGAGGAGCTCGGCAGCTTCGCCGCCTGGACGCCGGACAGCTTCGGCGGCGCTGCGGCGGCCCCGGCCCCGGCCATGCCGGAGGAGCCGGCCGTGCCGACGCCGCAGGAGATCAGCGCGCAGCTCGCGGCCGCGCGCCAGAGCGGCTACCAGGATGGCTACCGCGACGGCCTGGTCGCGCTCGAAGGCTTCAAGCAAAGCTATGCGCAGCAGGTCACGGCGCAGATGGTGCAGCTGACCCGCGCCTACCGCGGCCAGCTCGACGAGCTCGAACAGGGACTGGCCGGCCAGGTGGCCGAGGTCGCGATCGCGCTGGCGCGCCAGGTGGTGCGCAGCGAGCTCGCGCTGCGGCCCGAGCTGGTCGCCCAGGTGGCGCAGGAGGCGCTGGCCGCGACGCTGGTCGCGGCGCAGCAGATCGCGGTGCACCTGCACCCGGACGACCTGCCGCTGGTGCAGACGCAGGCCGGCGAGGCGATGGCCGAGCGCGGTGCGCGGCTGGTCGCCGACGGCTCGCTCACGCGCGGCGGCTGCGTGGTCGACAGCGAGGTCGGCGTGGTCGACGCCAGCGTCGAGGCGCGCTGGCAGCGCGCGACCGCCACGATGGGACGACCGAGCGGCTACGCCGACGGGGAGGAGCCGGCCGCATGAACGCACCGCTGACCGAACGCCGCGCCACGCCGCCCACGCCGCCCACGGGCTCGGCGGGGGCCTGGCAGCGCTACCTGGACGACCTGAAGGCCCATGCCGCCGGCCCCGCGCCGCTGGAGCTGCAGGGCACGCTGGTGCGCGTCGCCGGCCTGGTGCTCGAGGCCGCCGGCCTGCGCGTGCCGGTCGGCTCGGTCTGCGAGGTCCGCATGGAGGGCCAGCCGCCGGTGCTGGCCGAGGTCGTCGGCTTCGCCGGCGACCGCAGCTTCCTGATGCCCACCGGCGAGCTGCACGGCCTGGCCAGCGGCGCGCGCGTCGTGCCGCGCTCGGTGCCGACCGCGCCGCCGCGCCTCGGCGCCGCCAGCCACCCCTGGCGCCGCAGCCTGGACCGCACCCGCCACCTGCCGATCGGCGACGGCCTGCTCGGCCGCGTGGTCGATTCGCATGGCGTGCCGATGGACCGCCTCGGCCTGCTGGATCTGCAGCGCGTGCGCAACGAGCCGCTGGTGCGCCGCCCGATCAACGCGATGGACCGCGACCCGGTGCGCCAGCCGCTGGACACCGGCGTGCGCGCGATCAACGCGATGCTCACCGTCGGGCGTGGCCAGCGCATCGGCCTGTTCGCCGGCTCCGGCGTCGGCAAGTCGGTGCTGCTGGGCATGATGGCCAAGTACACCGCGGCCGACGTGATCGTCGTCGGGCTGATCGGCGAGCGGGGCCGCGAAGTCAAGGAATTCATCGAGGACATCCTCGGCGCCGAGGGCCTGCAGCGCGCGGTCGTCGTCGCCGCGCCGGCCGATGCGCCGCCGCTCACGCGCATGCAGGGCGCGAGCTACGCGACCGCGATCGCCGAGCACTTCCGCGACCAGGGCCAGCATGTGCTGCTGCTGATGGACAGCCTGACGCGCTATGCGATGGCGCAGCGCGAGATCGCGCTGGCCATCGGCGAGCCGCCGGCCACCAAGGGCTACCCGCCAAGCTGCTTCGCGAAGCTGCCGCAGCTCGTCGAGCGCAGCGGCAACGGCCTCAACGGCTGCGGCTCGATCACCGCCTTCTACACGGTGCTCAGCGAGGGCGACGACCAGCAGGACCCGATCGCCGACGCGGCGCGCGCGATCCTCGACGGCCACATCGTGCTCTCGCGCGAGCTCGCCGAGGCCGGCCACTACCCGGCCATCGACATCGAGCGCTCGGCCTCGCGCGTGATGCACAACGTCACCCAGGCGCCGCACCAGCAGGCCGCGCGCCGGCTGCGCCAGCTGTGGTCGCGCTACCAGAAGGCGCGCGACCTGATCGCGCTCGGCGCCTATGCGCCGGGCAACGACGCCGAGCTCGACCAGGCGGTGCAGAAGCACGACGCGATGCGCACGCTGCTGCAGCAGGACATGCACGAGGCCGCCCCGCTCGGCGAGAGCGTCGGCCAGCTGCGCCAGCTCACCGGCGTCTGACCCTCCCTTCCTTCACGAAAGCGCCCATGGACACGCTGCAGCCCCTCGTCAGCCTGCTCGAGCAGACCCGCGCCGAACGCGACCAGGCCCTCGCCGAGCACCAGCGCCAGCAGCGCGCCGCGCAGGCCGCGCAGGCCCAGGCCGAACAGCTCGCCGGCTACCGCAGCGAGTACGCGCAGCGCTTCGGCACGTCTTTCCAGCGCAGCGGCGCGCTCGAGCTGATGCAGTGCTACCAGGGCTTCATGACGCGGCTCGACGGCGCCGTCGAGCAGCAGCAGCGCACCGTCGCCCACGCCGCCGCGCGGGCTGACACGGCCCAGGCCGCGCTGCTGGCCGTCGAGCTGCGCGTCGCCTCGGTCGAGAAGCTGATCGAGCGGCGCCGCGCCGAGCTGGCGCTCGTGCAGCAGCGCCGCGAGCAGAAGGCCGGCGACGAGCTCGCCGCGCGCATGAGCTGGCAGCGGGGCCAGGCCGCGCTGCAGGGCAGCTGGTGAGGACCGACACGATGAACCTGCACGCCGCCCGCTCGAGCGCCGCCGCGACCCCGACGCCCGTCTTCACCGCCGACGAAGGCCGCAAGGCCGAGGCCGGCGGGGCGGCCTTCGCCGACCTGCTCGACGAACGCCGCGCCGCCCGGGCCGCCGATGGCGCGCGCCCCGGCCAGCGGGGGGCCTTCGACGCCGCCCCCCCGCCGCCCACGCCGGCGCGTGCGGCCGAGCCACCGCGGGCTTCGCCGGCCGCGCGCGAGCGGCCCCGCGAGGCCGAGCCCGACCACCCGCGCGACGCGGCCGGCCCGGCCCGGGCCGCCGAGGCGCGCCCGGCGTCCCGCCCGGCCGAGCGCGGCGAGCGCAAGGCCGGGGCGGCGCGCGACAGCGAGCCGTCCGCCGAGCGCCGCACCCCCGCCGCGGACGAGACGCACGCCGAGGCCGCACCGGTCGAAGGCGCCGCGGCGCCGGACGACGATCCGCTCGACAGCCTGCACGCGCAGACGGTGCTGGACTGGTTGAGCCGCCTTGACGCCGCCACGCCGGGCCTCGTGCCGGCGACGGCCGGGGCCGCGGCCAAGACCGATGGCACGGCCGAGGACGCCACCGTGCTGAGCGCCGCGCTCGGGCGCGTCGCCAACGACCCGGCAGCGACCGGTCGGGCCGGCCCGGCGGCTGCGGCCGTGCCGCCCGCGGCCGGCACCGATGCCGCCACCGACGGTGCGCTCACCGCCGCGCTGCTGCAGGGCATGGAGGAGGGCCCGGCGCCGGGCGCCTCGGCCGAGCCGGCACCGTTGCCGGCGCTGCCGAGCCTGGTGCCGATGGCTCCGCCGCCGGGGGTGCTCGCCACCGGGGCTGCGGCGCCTGCGGCGACCAGTCCCGCCGGCCTGACGCTGCAGCTCGCGACGCCGGTCACGGCGCCGGATTTCTCGCAGGCGCTGGCCACCCAGCTCACGACGCTGGCCCGCGAGGGCGTGCAGGAGGCGACGCTGCAGCTCAATCCGGCCGAGCTCGGGCCGATCGCGGTCAAGATCGTCCTCGACGGCGTGCAGGCGCAGGTCGATTTCGCCGCCGAGCACGCCCGCACCCGCGAGGCGCTCGAGGCCGGCTTGCCGACGCTCGCGGCCGCGCTGCACGGCGCCGGCCTGACGCTGTCCGGCGGCGGCGTGTTCGAGCGCCGCCGTGGCCACGACGGTGCGCCCGCCGAGGCGCCGCGGGGCGGCGAGGCGAGCGCCGATGCTGTCGACGACGCCGTGGCGGCCGTCACGCCGCGCCGCGCGCTCGTGCGCGGCCTCCTCGACGCCTACGCCTGAGGCCGCGCCGGCGCGGCCGATAAGGACGGAAAGTCCGGCCTTATCGGGCTTTGGTCCGGGAGGGCACTCCGAATAATCGATGCCATACCCGGCAGGTGCCGGCCCCCGGGCCGCGCGTCTGCCCCCACAGGCTAGGAGTGCCCCATGTCTGCCGCTGCGGCCCAACCGGTCGTCGATGTCCCGAGCCCGCCGAAGAGGCGGCTGTCCAAGAAGCTGATCGTCATCCTGGCGGCGGTCGCCGTGCTGCTGCTCGGCGGCGGTGCAGCGACCGTCTACCTGCTCAAGAAGCGCGCCGCCGATGCGGCGGCAGCGGCCGAGGGCGAGGGCGGCGAGGACGCCGGCGAGGCGGCGCACGCGGCGCCGGCCAAGAAGGAGCGCCACGGTCCGCCGACCTTCCTGCCGATGGACACCTTCGTCGTCAACCTCGCCGACCGCGAGGACGAACGCTACGCCCAGGTCGGCGTGACGCTGCAGGTCGATGACCCGAAGGCCGCCGAGGAGCTCAAGCTCTACATGCCGGCGATCCGCAACGGCGTGCTGATGATCCTGGCGCACAAGACCTCGGCCGAGCTGCTCGAGCGCGAGGGCAAGGAGAGGCTGGCCGCCGAGATCATGCGCGAGGCGGTGCGGCCGCTGGGCATCGAGCTGCCGGCGGTCGCGGCCAGTGGCGCGGCGGTGCAGCGCAAGAAGTCGGCCGAGCCCGAGGTGCACAACCCGGTCGAGGCGGTGCAGTTCTCGAGCTTCATCATCCAATGAACGACGCCTCCCCCCGTTGCGGCTGCGCCGCTCCCTCCCAGGGGGGCGGCGCTGGCGGACCGGCGAAGCCGGATCCGCGGCGGCCGATTTCGACGCGTGCGGGCCGAGCGCCGGGCCGCTCCCAAGCCGGCCCGCGTTCCCTCGGGGGACCGGCCGATGTCTTCATCGGACGAGGGGCACCATGAACCAGCAGATCCTTTCGCAAGACGAAGTCGATGCGCTGCTGCAGGGCATCACCGGCGAGAGCCAGAAGCTCGAGGCCGAGCAGGTCGAGCAGGGCGCGATCCGCGACTACAAGCTCGAGAGCCAGGAGCGGATCGTCCGTGGGCGCATGCCCACGATGGAGATCATCAACGAACGCTTCTCGCGCAACATCCGCGTCGGGCTGTTCAACTTCATCCGGCGCACGCCGGAGGTGGCGGTCGGCGCGATCAAGGTGCAGAAGTACAGCGCCTTCCTGCGCGAGATCGTCGTGCCGACCAACTTCAACATCGTCTCGGTGCGGCCGCTGCGCGGCAGCGGGCTGATCGTGTGCGACCCGACGCTGGTGTTCGCGGTGATCGACGCGCTGTTCGGCGGCGCCGGCAAGTTCCACACCCGCATCGAGGGGCGCGACTTCTCGCCGACCGAGCAGCGCGTGATCACGCGCCTGGTCGAGGTCATCACCGCCGAGTACAAGAAGGCCTGGACCGGCGTCTACCCGGTCGAGCTCGAGTACCAGCGCTCGGAGATGCAGCCGCAGTTCGCCAACGTCGCGGCGCCCAGCGAGATCGTCGTGACGACCTCGTTCACGCTCGAGATCGGCGAGACCACCGGCACGATCCACTTCTGCATCCCCTACGCGACGCTCGAGCCGATCCGCGACACGCTGTACTCGGCCACCGTTGGCGACTCGACCGAGCCCGACCGCCGCTGGGTCAAGCTGCTGACGCAGCAGATCCAGGCCGCCGAGGTCGAGCTCGTGGCCGAGCTGGCCACCGCGCCGGCCACCGTCGAGCAGCTGCTCGCGCTCAAGCCGGGCGACTTCATCGAGCTCGAGCTCGAGCCGGTCGTGCAGGCGAAGGTGGATGGCGTGCCGGTGTTCGACTGCCAGTACGGCACGAGCAACGGCAAATATTCGATCAAGGTCATCGAGCTGCTGACCAAGCAACAGCAATCCTGGCTGGGAGAACACCATGGCTGAACCCGCATCGAGCACCGAACAGGACGACATGGCCGCCGAATGGGCGGCGGCGCTGGAGCAGCAGGCCGCGTCCGCGCCGGCCAGCGAGGTCGTCGCGCCGGCCGAACAGGTCGCGCCGGCGGCCTTCGCCAACTTCGCGCCCAGCGGCGCGACCGGGGCGGGCAACGACATCAACATGATCCTGGACATCCCGGTCCAGCTGACCGTGGAGCTGGGCCGCACGCGCATCCCGATCAAGCACATCCTGCAGCTGGCGCAGGGCTCGGTGGTCGAACTCGAGGCGATGGCCGGCGAACCGATGGACGTGCTGGTCAACGGCTACCTGATCGCCCAGGGCGAGGTGGTGGTCGTCAACGACAAGTTCGGCATCCGCCTGACCGACATCGTCACGCCGAGCGAGCGCATGCGCCGCCTCAGCCGCGGCGCCTGAGCGGATGAACGGCTCGCTCGGTTTCGGCCTGCTGTGGTTCGTCGTCATCCTGGCGGCGATCCCGCTGGCGCTGTGGCTGCTCAAGCGCACGCCCTATGGCGCGGCGATGAGCGGCGGCGCGGGCGCGCCGGTGCGGCCGGTGGCCTCGCTGCCGATCGGGCCGAACCAGCGGCTCGTCACCGTCGAGGTCGGGCAGGGCGAGGAGCGTCGCTGGCTGGTGCTGGGCGTCACGCCGCAATCGATCACGGCGCTGCACACGCTGTCGCCGCAGGCCGAGCCGCCGTCGGCGGCGCCGCCCGAGGCACCGTTCGCCGCGTTGTTCAAGAAGGTGCGTGATGCGCGCCGCTGAAGCCTGCTCCTTCATTTCGCGCCACCGCCGCGGCGCGCTGATCGCCGCCGTGTCGGTGTTGTCGGCACTTCCTGCAGCGGCTTTAGCCCAGCAGGCCGGCGGTGCGAACCTGCCGCTGATCGTGGGGCAGGGCGCGGGCGGCACCAGCTACTCGGTGCCGATCCAGACGCTGCTGTTCTTCACCGCGCTGAGCTTCCTGCCGGCGCTGCTGCTGATGATGACGGGCTTCACCCGCATCGTCATTGTGCTCGGCCTGCTGCGCCAGGCGCTGGGCACGCCGACCGCGCCGCCGAACCAGGTGCTGATCGGCCTGAGCCTGTTCCTGACGCTGTTCGT
>DATMJX010000344.1:0-4602 GCA_035553715.1 Methylibium sp. | reverse complement strand
CATCAGCCGCGGCACCGCCACGGAACCGCGCCCACGCAAGCCGCGCGCCAGCGGCCCGCCCAAGCTCTTCGTCCTGGACACCAACGTTCTGATGCACGACCCGATGTCGCTGTTCCGCTTCGAGGAACACGACATCTACCTGCCGATGATCACGCTCGAGGAGCTCGACGGCCACAAGAAAGGCATGAGCGAGGTCTCGCGCAACGTGCGCCAGGTCAGCCGCGAACTCGATGCGCTGGCCGGCGGCCCGGACGCCTCCAAGCTGCATGCCGAGGACGGCATCGCGCTCGCCAAGACCGGCCACAAGGAGGCCGGCGGCAAGCTGTTCTTCCAGACCCTGCTGCTCGACGTCAAGCTGCCCGACGGCCTGCCCCAGGGCAAGGCTGACAACCAGATCCTGGGCGTGGTCAAGGCGCTGCGCGAGAAGCATCCGCAGCGCGACGTGGTGCTGGTGTCCAAGGACATCAACATGCGCGTCAAGGCGCGCGCGCTCGGCCTGCCGGCCGAGGACTACTTCAACGACAAGACGCTCGAGGACGGCGACCTGCTCTACACCGGCGTGCTGGCGCTGCCGGCCGACTTCTGGGAGCGCCACGGCAAGACGATGGAGAGCTGGCAGCAAGGCGGCAGCACCTACTACCGCATCGCCGGCCCGCTGGTTCCCACGTTGATGGTCAACCAGTTCGTCTACCTCGAGACGCCGGGCGCCGCGCCGCTGTATGCCAAGGTCACCGAGATCACCGGCAAGACCGCGGTGCTGAAGACGCTGAAGGACTACTCGCACAACAAGAACGCCATCTGGGGCGTGACCGCGCGCAACCGAGAGCAGAACTTCGCGCTCAACCTGCTGATGGATCCGGACTGCGACTTCATCACCCTCACCGGCACCGCCGGCACCGGCAAGACGCTGATGACGCTGGCCGCGGGCCTGAGCCAGGTGCTCGACGACCGCCGCTACACCGAGATCATCGTGACCCGCGTGACGGTGCCGGTCGGCGAGGACATCGGCTTCCTGCCCGGCACCGAGGAAGAGAAGATGGGCCCGTGGATGGGCGCGCTCGACGACAACCTCGAGGTGCTGTCCAAGAACGATTCCGGCGCCGGCGAATGGGGCCGCGCCGCAACCAACGACCTGGTGCGCTCGAAGATCAAGATCAAGAGCCTGAACTTCATGCGCGGGCGCACCTTCCTGAACAAGTTCGTGCTGATCGACGAGGCGCAGAACCTGACGCCCAAGCAGATGAAGACGCTGATCACGCGTGCCGGCCCGGGCACCAAGATCGTCTGCCTGGGCAACCTCGCGCAGATCGACACGCCCTACCTGACCGAGGGCTCGTCCGGCCTGACCTACGCGGTCGACCGCTTCAAGGGCTGGCCGCACAGCGGCCACGTGATGCTGGCGCGCGGCGAACGCTCGCGGCTGGCGGACTACGCCTCGGACGTGCTGTAGTCCGCCGGGTGCCGCCGGGCTGGCGCCCGGCGGCGTGCCGGCTTCAGCGGCGGAAGCCGCCCGCCTCGAGCGCGAAGAACTGCGGGCCCAGGCCCTTGAGCGGCTCGCGCAGCTTGTCGAGCTCGGCGGCCGGCCCGTGCACCTCGAGACGGGTGATGGCAGCAATCTTCAGCGCCTCGCCCAGCAGCGGACCGACGTTCTCGAGGTGGGCCAGGACGCCGCCGGCATCCTCGTAGCCCTCGCGGCAGTGCGCCGCGTCGCCATCGAAGCTGAACGCGTAGTGCAGACACTTCGGTTCGCGGCGGGTGGCTTCGACCATGCGCGCGCCCAGCGCCTTGAACTCGGCCAGCTTGCCGTCTTGGACCTTGAAATACGGCACCAGGGTGCAGCAGGTATCGGGTTGGCTCATCGATGTCTCCTGAGGTAGTGGTAGGCGCGCACCGCGCGCTGCGCCTGCGGGAATTGGAGCACACCGGCTCCCGGTGCCCTGCGTTCCGGGGTCTTGAATACTGTTCATATATACAGTATTCTTTTGTGCCTCCTGCCCTGCCCATCGATGACCGCCCCTCGCCCGCCCTCGCCTTCTGCCTGGCCGGCCGGGCTGGCGCTGTGGCGCGCCGGCCGTGTGGATGTCCCCGACACCGTGACGCTGAGCTCCGGCTGGCCTGCCCTCGATGCCGAGCTCCCCGGCGGCGGCTGGCCACTGGCCGGACTCACCGAGCTGCTGCTGCCGCCGGCCAGCGGCGAGTTGACGCTGCTCGCGCCCTGGTTGCGGGCCCTGGGCGCACGCGCGCACGGCCCGCACGCTCTGGCATGGATCGCGCCACCCGCCCAGCCCTGCGTCGCAGCACTCCAGGCCTGCGGACTGGCGGCAGCGCAGCTGGTGTGCGTGACGCCGACCCGCCTCGCCGATGCCGCCTGGGCCGCCGAACAGGCCCTGCGCAGCCAATCCTGCGCCGCCGTGCTGTGGTGGGTGCCGGACCCCATGCCGAGCGCACTGCTGCGTCGTCTGCACCTGGCCGCCCAGGCGGGCGCAACGCCGTTGATCGCGCTGCGCGCACCGGCCGAGCGTCGCCACGGCAGCCCGGCGCCGTTGCGCGCGGCCTGTTCCCCGCAGCCCGGCTACCGGCTGTCGGTCGAGGTCTTCAAGCGTCGCGGTCCTCCGATGGCCGCACCGCTCCAGATCGCGTTGCCGCCACCAGTCTCCGTCCGCCCCCTGTCCCCGAGGCCCGCATCCAATGCTGTGGATCGCCCTCTTCCTGCCCCAGCTGCCCCTGCAGGCACTGCGCTGGTCTGAGCCGGGTCTGGCGGTCGCGCTGCCGCTGGCCGTGGCCGAGCAAGGCCGGCTGCTCGGTGCCAACCGTGCCGCGCAGGCGCTCGGCGTGCGCATCGGACAGAACACCGCGACGGCACTCGCGCTCGCATCACAGCTCCTCGTGCTGCCGCGTGACCCGGCACGCGAGGCCGCCTGCATCGAGCAGCTCGCGCTCGCGTTGGCGGCGCTGACGCCGCAGCTGTATCCACAAGAAGGCGGCGTGCTGATCGAAGTGCAGGCCTGCCTGCGCCTGTTCGGCGGGCTGCGCCGTTTGCTGCGCCGCACGCGCGCGCTGGCCGACGTGGCTGGCGTCGAGGTGCGCCTGGGCTGCGCCCCGACCGCGCTGGGCGCTTGGTTGCTGGCCAGCGCCCCCGTCGCGCGGCGGCGCTGTCTGCGGGAGCCCAGCCACACCCGCCTGCTCGATCGCGTGCCGCTGCCGGCGCTGGCCGGTCTGCTGTCACTGCGTCCGACGCAGTGGACCCTGTTCGAGTCGCTCGGCCTGCGCACGCTCGGCGCGCTGCGCGCGCTGCCGCGCGAAGGACTGCAGCGTCGCTTCGGCCCGGCGCTGGCCTCGACGCTCGATCGCGCCTACGGCCTGGCCCCCGACCCGCGCCCCTGCTTCGAGCCGCCCGAGCGCTTCGAGCTGAAGCGCGAGCTGCTGCATCGCGCCGACAGCGCCGAGCTGCTGTCGGCCGCGGTCGCCGCGCTGCTGCCCGCCTTGACCGGCTGGCTGCGGCTGCGCTGGCAGGCCGCCAGCGTGCTGCGGCTGCGCCTGGGACACGACCCGGGTCGCACGCGCCCCTCGGCGACGGTATTGCGGCTGGCGCTGTCCACACCGAGCCGCGACCCCACGCATCTGGCACTGCTGTGGCGCGAACGGCTGCAGCGCCAGACGCTGGCCGCACCGGTCTACGAGCTCACGCTCACGCTCGAGAGCGCGGTGGCGCAAGACGGACAGCCTGGCGAGCTGCTGCCGCAGACCGGCCCGCGGAACAACGGGCACGCCGTCCTGCTGGATCGACTGCTCGCACGGCTCGGCCCCGAATGCGTGCAGCGCTGGCAGCCTTGCGCCGATCACCGACCGGAGCGGGCGCAACGACCGCTGTCGGCCGGCACCACGGTGACGGCGCTCCGCCCGGCTGCCGTGATGCTGGCACGCCCGGCCTGGCTGCTGCCCGCGCCGCTGCCGCTGGCCAGCGACGCCCACGGCCGGCCGCTGCACGATGGCCGCGCGCTGCGGCTGTGCTCGCCGGCCGAGCGCATCGAGTCGGGCTGGTTCGACGGCGCACTGGTGCGACGTGACTACCACGTCGCCGAGGGCAGCGACCACCGGCTGCGCTGGGTCTACCGCGAGCAGCCCGCCGGCGGCTGGTTCCTGCACGGCTGGTTCGGATGAGGCCTGGCACGCCGTGTCCCAGACTGCACGCCCCCAGGCGCCGGAGCCGGTGCCACCGCCCGCGCCGCCACCACCGGGTCATGCGCCGGAGCTGCCCGCCTACGCCGAGCTGCACTGCCGCAGCAACTTCAGTTTTCTCCGCGCCGCCTCGCACCCGCACGAGCTGGTGCAGCGTGCCGCGCAACTCGGCTACGCGGCGATCGCGATCACCGACGAATGTTCGGTGGCCGGCGCGGTGCGCGCGCACGAGGCCTGCAAGGCACTGCGCAGCACAGGCCAGGCGCCGCAGCTGCTGATCGGCGCCGAGTTCACGCTCGAGGCCACCGCCAACGCTCCCGGTGCGCGTCTGGTGCTGATCGCGATGAACCGCGAGGGCTATGCCCAGCTGGGCGGGCTGATCACGCTGGGGCGCGGGCGCAGTGCCAAGGGAGCCTACCGGCT
>DATMJX010000343.1:0-4091 GCA_035553715.1 Methylibium sp. | reverse complement strand
GACCGGGTTCAGCAAATCGTAAGAACTGGGCTGGATTCGATATCGGCGAAAAGCCGGGGACTTGTAATGCTTTTGTCAAATCACTGGGGTAAACGATCGGTCGGTTTGTCCACCCTGGCCTCGAGCGCGGGGCGCCACGTCTCGATGCGGTTGCGCCCGCCGTGCTTGGCGGCGTACAGGGCCAGGTCGGCGCGGCGCATCAGCAGCTCGGCGCCCTCCTGGTCCGCCTGCGCGACGCCGATCGACACCGTCACCGGCGGCAGGTCGGTGGCGCCGTGGCGCACGACCCCCCGGGCGATGCGCGTGCGCAGTTCCTCGAGGCGCTGGCACGCGTCCTCGACGCTGGAGCGCGGCATCACGAGGCCGAGCTCTTCGCCGCCGATGCGACAGCGCAGGTCGTAATCGCGCCCGAACTCGAGGAGCTGCCGGGCGACATGCCGGATCACCTCGTCGCCGGCCTCGTGGCCGTAGCGGTCGTTGAAGGACTTGAAGTGGTCGATGTCCAGGATCGCGAACGCCAGGTTCTCGCCGACGCGCAGCGCGCGGCTGATCTCGCGCGGCAGGCGCTCGTCGAGGTAGCGCCGGTTGTACAGGCCGGTCAGCCAGTCGCGCGAGGCCTGCTCCTCGAGCGAGAGCCGCAGCTGCAGGTTCGACAAGGACAGGCGCACCGCCTCGGCGAACGAGCCGGCGATGCGCTCGGCATGGCGCCCCTCGTCGTCGGGCAGCGCGGTGTCGCGGGCCAGCACGAGCAGGCCTGCCCCCGCGCTGAGACCCGGCAGGGGCAGGCAGTAGGCGTGTTCGATGTCCTCATCGCCGAAGTGAGTGCATGCGGCGGTGCTGCCCGGGCCCCGCGAGGCGTGCCGTTGGCCGCGGCGCAGCGCCCAGCAGTCCTGCGGCGCGAGGGGGGCGGTCTGGGTCGCGCCGCCCCCCCAATGGGCGGCGGGCTCCAGCTGGGCCGTGGGGTTGCGCAGCAGCAGCGTGCCGCGCCAGCCCGGCAGCAGCAGCTCCCCGCGCTCGGCCACCAGCTGGCAGGCCTCGGCGGTCGAGGCCGAGCACTGGATCAGCTCGGACAGCTCGCGCAGGCTCTCGGCGGCGCGCTGCGTCTGCAGGGTGCGGTCGACGACGGCCTGCAGGTGCACCGCCTGGGCGGCGGCCTCGTGCTCGGCCTGCTTCAGGCGCTCGACATCGATCAGGTAGGCGCGCAGATGCCGGCCCTCGGCGCCGGTCGCCAGGGCGTGCAGGCTGTGCCAGCGGGCGCTGCCGTCGGCGCGGCGCAGCCGCACCTCGCACTGGAATCCGGCGCCGGGCTGGCCCGCCAGCGTGGCGATGGCGGCCTGGAGCGCGGCGACGTCGGCCGGCTCCAGCAGCTCCTGCAGCGGGCGGCCCACGAGCGGGCTGCCGCGCGGCAGCCCGAGGGCGGCGGTGGCCGAGGCGGACACCGAGCGCAGCCGCTGGGGCGGCTCGGTGTCGACGCTCAGCACGATCACCGGGCCGGTGTCGAACAGGCGGCGCTCCAGCGCCAGCGTCTCCTCGGCCGCCTTGAGCGCGTGCTCGTCGAAGAAGCTGCCGACCAGGCACTCGGGCAGGCCGCCGTCGCTCGCCGGGGCGACCACCCGGGCGATGAAGTGCAGCCAGTGCCACTCGCCGCCCTTGCTGCGCACGCGCGCGTCGACGTCCAGACGGGGGCTGCCCTTCAGGTGGGCCGCGATCGCCTCGTCGAAGCGGTCGAGGTCGGCCGGGTGCAGCAGCAGGCGCAGGGCCTGCAGGGTGGCCGGCGGGCCCTCGGCGCCGCCGATGCCGAGCGCGGCCCATTGCGGGGACACCTCGAGCCGGTCGTCCCGGACGGACCAGATGAAGGGGCCGAGCCGCGGGTGCTCCTCGAGCAGCGCGTTGCGCGCGGCGAGATCGAGGTGCTGCGTGCTCACCACGGCGGCGCATTCGCCCTCGATGCGCGCAAGCGCGACGCGGTGGCGTGCGCGGGCTTCCTGCTCCTGCGTGTGCGCCTGCGCCAGGCTCTGCCGGGCGCGCACCGCGACCGCCAGCGCCGCGACCGCCAGCGCGCACGCGCCCAGGGCCAGGACCGCCAGGAGGCTGTCGCCGGACAACCCGGCGTCGAGCCAGCGAAGGAGGGGGGCGAGGTCGGGCATGTCGAGGCTGCGCAGAGCGGACGCTGTCGGGCTTATCGGCGCGCGGCGGCATTCCTGTAGTCCTGCGGCGTGGCCGGCCTGCTAGACTGAAAAGCATGTTCATGTCGCGCAAGCACATCACCGGGTCCTGCGACCGGGGAGCCTGGCCCTGGCGTCGCCGTCACGGCTGATCGACGACCCCCGGGGCGGTGTGCCGCCCTGCTTGCGAACACGGCGCCGCCACGGCGCACCGGGCCGACGGAGGGCCCCGACGTGACCATTACCGAAGCCGAATTCGAGGCGCTCGCCCGCGAGGGCTACAACCGCATCCCGCTGGTCGGCGAGGCGTTCGCCGACCTCGAGACCCCGCTGTCGCTGTACCTGAAGCTCGCCGGCGGCGCGCCGCTGTCCTTCCTGCTCGAGTCGGTCGTGGGCGGCGAGCGCTTCGGCCGCTACTCCTTCATCGGGCTGCCGGCGCGCACGCTGCTGCGCGCGACGGGGGCCGGGGCCGACGCGCTGACCGAGGTCGTGAGCGAAGGCGCGGTCGTCGAGACCCACCGCGGCAACCCGCTGGACTTCATCGCGACCTACCAGGCGCGCTTCAAGGTCGCGCTCAAGCCGGGGCTGCCGCGCTTTTGCGGCGGGCTGGCCGGTTATTTCGGCTACGAGGCGGTGCGCTCGATGGAGGCCCGTCTCGCGGCCACCGTCAAGCCGGGGGGCATCGGCACGCCGGACATCCTGCTGCTGCAGACCGAGGAGCTGGCGGTCATCGACAACCTGTCGGGGCGGCTCTACCTGATCGTCTATGCCGATCCGGGTCAGCCGGGCGCCTACGGCCGCGCCGCGGCGCGGCTGGCGGCGCTGCGTGAGCGCTTGCATGCGCCGGTCGAGGCGCCGCGGGTCGCAGGCTGCGCGCCGCAGCCGGTCGAGCGCGGCTTCGCGCGCGCCGACTACGAGGCCGCGGTGCGCCGCTGCAAGGAGTACATCGCCGCCGGCGACTGCATGCAGGTGGTGCTGGGCCAGCGCCTGTCCAAGCGCTACACCGAAAGCCCGCTGAGCCTGTACCGTGCGCTGCGCTCGCTGAACCCCTCGCCCTACATGTTCTTCTACGATTTGGGCGACTTCCAGATCGTCGGCTCGTCGCCGGAGATCCTGGTGCGGCACGAGCATGTGCCCGAGGGCGAGAAGGTCACGATCCGCCCGCTCGCCGGCACCCGCCCGCGCGGTGCGACGCCCGAGCAGGACAAGGCGGCCGAGCTCGAGCTGCTGGCCGACCCGAAGGAGCGCGCCGAGCATGTGATGCTGATCGACCTGGCGCGCAATGACATCGGCCGCATCGCCCAGACCGGGAGCGTGCAGGTGACCGACAAGCTGGTGATCGAGAAGTACTCGCATGTGCAGCACATCGTCTCCAACGTGGAAGGCCTGCTGAAACCGGGCATGTCCAACATCGACGTGTTCAAGGCCACCTTCCCGGCCGGCACGCTGTCGGGCGCGCCCAAGGTGCGGGCGATGGAGCTGATCGACGAGCTGGAGCCGACCAAGCGCGGCATCTACGGCGGCGCCTGCGGCTACCTGTCCTTCGGCGGCGAGATGGACCTGGCGATCGCGATCCGCACCGGCGTGCTCAAGGACGGCATGCTGCATGTGCAGGCGGCGGCCGGCGTGGTGGCCGACTCGGTGCCGGAAATGGAATGGCAGGAAACCGAAAACAAGGCGCGCGCGGTGCTGCGCGCCGCCGAGCAGGTTCAGGATGGCCTGGACGGGGAGTTCTGACATGCTGCTGATGATCGACAACTACGATTCCTTCACCTTCAACCTGGTGCAGTACTTCGGTGAGCTGGGCGAGGACGTGCGCACCTTCCGCAACGATGAAATCACGCTGGAGCAGATCGCGGCGCTGAACCCGGACCGCATCTGCTCCAGCGTGATTTCATCGTTGCGGAAGGTGCGCACGTCCTCGCC
>DATMJX010000342.1:0-3041 GCA_035553715.1 Methylibium sp. | reverse complement strand
GTCCTCGGGCTGCCACAGCAGCGCGCCCGGAGACCCACCCATGAACGCCCCCACCGCGGCCGACGCCCTGAGCGCCACCGCCCCCTCCCGCGCCGAGCGCGCACGCCGCCAGAGCGAGGTCGTCGCCGCGCTCGCGCCCGTGCTGCCCGCGCACGCGCTGCTGTGGCAGCCCGAGGACACCGTGCCCTATGAATGCGACGGCCTGACCGCCTACCGCGAGCAGCCGCTCGCCGTCGCGTTGCCCGAGGACGAGCGCCAGGTCGCCGCGGTGCTGAAGGCCTGCCACGCGCTCGGCGTGCCGGTGGTCGCGCGCGGCGCCGGCACCGGGCTGTCGGGCGGCGCGATGCCGCATGCGCTGGGCGTGACGCTCTCGCTCGCCAAGTTCAACCGCATCCTGAAGGTCGATGCGCTCGCGCGCACTGCCACCGTGCAGGCCGGCGTGCGCAACCTCGCGATCAGCGAGGCCGCGGCGCCGCACGGCCTGTACTACGCGCCCGACCCGTCGAGCCAGATCGCCTGCACCATCGGCGGCAACATCGCCGAGAACTCCGGCGGCGTGCACTGCCTGAAGTACGGGCTGACGGTGCACAACGTGCTGCGCGTGCGCGGCTACACGATCGAGGGCGAGGAGGCCGTGTTCGGCTCGACCGCGCTCGACGCCGCCGGCCTGGACCTGCTCTCGGTGCTGGTCGGCAGCGAGGGCATGCTCGCGGTCGTCGTCGAGGCGACCGTCAGGCTGGTGCCCAAGCCGCAGCTGGCGCGCTGCATCATGGCCAGCTTCGACGACATGCGCAAAGCCGGCGCCGCGGTCGCGGCGATCATCGCCGCCGGCATCATCCCGGCCGGGCTGGAGATGATGGACAAGCCGATGACCGCCGCGGTCGAGGACTATGTGCACGCCGGCTACGACCTCGAGGCCGAGGCCATCCTGCTGTGCGAGAGCGATGGCACGCCCGAGGAGGTCGAGGAGGAGATCGGCCGCATGGTCGAGGTGCTGCGCGGCAGCGGCGCGACCGGCATCTCGGTCAGTGAGGACGAGGCGCAGCGGCTCAGGTTCTGGAGCGGCCGCAAGAACGCCTTCCCGGCCAGCGGTCGCATCAGCCCCGACTACATGTGCATGGACTCGACGATCCCGCGCAAGCGCCTCGCCGACATCCTGATCGCGATCCAGCAGATGGAGGGCAAGTACCGGCTGCGCTGCTGCAACGTCTTCCACGCCGGCGACGGCAACCTGCACCCGCTGATCCTGTTCGACGCCAACGACCCGGACCAGCTGCACCGCGCCGAGGCCTTCGGTGCCGAGATCCTCGAGACCAGCGTCGAGATGGGCGGCACCGTGACCGGCGAGCATGGCGTCGGCGTCGAGAAGCTCAGCTCGATGTGCGTGCAGTTCGCGCCCGCCGAGCGCGAGCAGATGCTCGGCCTCAAGCGCGCCTTCGACCGCCAGGGCCTGCTGAACCCCGGCAAGGTGATCCCGACGCTGCACCGCTGCGCCGAATACGGAAAGATGCATGTCAAGAAGGGCCTGCTGCCCTTCCCCGAGCTGCCGCGATTCTGATGACGACCCACGACGACCCCGCGCTCGCGCGCCTGACCGAGCGCGTGCGCGCCGCCCAGGCCGCCGGCACGCCGCTGAACCTCACCGGCCACGGCTCCAAGGCCTTCTACGGCGGCACGCCGCAGGGCGAGCCGCTCGAGCTGACCGAGCTCGCCGGCATCTCCAGCTACGAGCCGACCGAGCTGGTCGTGACGGCACGCGCCGGCACGCCGATCGTCGAGCTCGAGGCCGCGCTGGCCGAGCGCGGCCAGTGCCTGGCCTTCGAACCGCCGCGCTTCGGCGGCCGCGGCACCGTCGGCGGCATGGTCGCCAGCGGCCTGAGCGGCCCCGGCCGCGCGACCGTCGGCGCGCTGCGCGACTACGTGCTCGGCGCGACGCTGATGAACGGCCGCGCCGAGGTGCTGAGCTTCGGCGGCCAGGTGATGAAGAACGTCGCCGGCTACGACGTCGCGCGGCTGCTGGCCGGCTCGATGGGCACGCTCGGCATCGTCCTCGAGGTCTCGCTGAAGGTGCTGCCGACGCCGCCGGCCCTCGCGACGCTGCGCTTCGAGCTCGACGAGGCGACCGCGCTGGCGCGCCTGAACGGCTGGGGCGGCCAGCCGCTGCCGCTGAACGCCAGCGCCTGGTGGGACGGCATGCTGGTGCTGCGCCTGGCCGGCGCGCAGGCCGCCGTCGACGCGGCACTCGCCCGGCTCGGCGGCGAGCGGGTCGACGATGCGCTCGCCACCCCCTTCTGGACCGGCCTGCGCGACCACCGCGACGAGTTCTTCCTGAAGGCACGCGCCGCGGTCGAGGCCGGCTCCGGCGTGTCGCTGTGGCGCCTCTCGGTGCCGCAGACCGCCCAGCCGCTCGCGCTGCCCGGCGAGCAGATGGTCGAGTGGGGCGGCGCCCAGCGCTGGTGCTGCACGCCCGCGCCGGCCGCCACGGTGCGCGAGGCCGCCGCGCGCGCCGGCGGCCATGCGACGCTGTTCTACGGCAGCGCCGCCGACAAGGCCGCGGTCGGCCCCTTCGCCCCGCTGAGCGCGCCGCTGGCGCGCATCCACCGCGAGCTCAAGCGCGAGTTCGACCCGGCCGGGATCTTCAACCCCGGCCGGCTCTACGCCGACTTCTGATCGCCTGATCGCCGACCCTCGATGCAAACCAACCTCTCGGCCGAATACCGCGGCAGCCCCGACGGCGAGGCCGCCGAAGCGATCCTGCGCAAGTGCGTGCACTGCGGCTTCTGCACCGCCACCTGCCCGACCTACCAGCTGCTCGGCGACGAGCTCGACGGCCCGCGCGGGCGCATCTACCTGATCAAGCAGGTGCTCGAGGGTGCCGAGCCGACGCGCAAGACCCAGAGCCACCTCGACCGCTGCCTGACCTGCCGCAACTGCGAGAGCACCTGCCCCTCGGGCGTGCAGTACGGCGAGCTGGTCGAGATCGGCCGGCGCGTCGTCGACGCCAAGGTCGAGCGCCCGACCAGCGAGCGCGTCGTGCGCGG
>DATMJX010000341.1:0-6546 GCA_035553715.1 Methylibium sp. | reverse complement strand
GTGCGCCCTCGCTGGTTTCGCTGCCGTCGGGCAGGCACGACGCGGGGCGGGGGTCGGCGCCGAGCGGCGCCTGGGGCAGCAGGCAATGCGCGAGGGCGCACAGGCCGCGCTCGCGCCAGACCAGCGCGATCCCGACGCAGGAGCCGAGCGTGGCCTTCAGGTGCATCGCCCCCTGGCCGAGCGCGAGCCGGCCGATGCGCACATGGACCTCCAGCGGCAGGGCACTCAAGGCCTGGCGAGCCGGTAGACCTGCGGCTGGATGAAGTCGAAGGGCAGGTCCTGTCCGCTCAGCGACTCCGACTCGCCGATGATCAGCTGCCCGCCGGGGCGCAGCACGCCGGCCACGCGGCGCACGATGCCGGCGAGGTCCTCGGGGGTGAAGTAGATCAGCACGTTGCGCAGCAGCACCAGGTCGAAGGGCGGCTGGCGGGGCGGGGCCTGCATCAGGTTGCCGGTCTCGAAGCGCATGCGCCGGCGCAGCGCGGCCGGCAGCGCGAAGCGCTCGGGGCTGCCGGATTCGTTGTAGCGCTCGAACAGCACCGGCAGCGTCTGCCGGAACGGTGCGACCGAGGTGCCTTCGTAGACACCGGCACGGGCCTGGCGCAGCACCTCCTCGCTGATGTCGCTGCCGAAGATCTCGTACTCGAAGCCCGGGCGGGTGCGGCGGAACTCCTCGCAGCTGATCGCCAGGCTGCAGGCCTCCTCGCCGGTCGAGGCGGCGGCCGACCAGGCCCTGAGGGTCTGGCCCGGGTGTGCGTCGGCCCAGGCCGGCAGGAAGTGCTCGCGCAGGTAATGCCAGATCCGGGGCGTGCGGAAGAAGCTGGTCTGGTGGGTGGTGACGACGTCGATGAAGTGGCTGCGCTCGGCCGTGTCCTCGTCCAGGCGGTCGAGGTAGTCGGCGTAGGAGGCCAGCTGCAGGCGTCGCATGCGCGTGCGCAGGCGGGCCTGCAGCATGGTCTTCTTGCCCTCGGCGATCGTGACGCCGGTGTAACGGTGCACCAGCGCCATCGCCTGCTGCAGCGTGGCGCCGTCCATGTCCACCAGCTCAGGCATGGGCCGCCTCGCTCGGCTCGAGCTCCGCGCGCACGGTGTCGAACACGCGCGCGACGTTCAGCACCAGCAGGTGCACCGGCTGGCCGTCGGCGCCGCTGGCGCGTGCGACCTCGCGGATGTCGTTGCGCAGCGCCGCCGGCAGCGCGATGCGCATGACCTGCGGCAGCGCGAAGCGGTCGTCTTGCGGCACCTGCAGGATGCTGTCGACACTGTCCACGCGCAGTCCGATCAGCGTGTCGTCCTGGTCGATCACCAGCACCTTGGGCTCGCCGGCCGCGTCGCCGCTCTCGGGCGGCAGGCGGTAGAAGCGCCGCACATCGACCACGGTCACGAGCCGGCCGCGCAGGTTGATCATGCCGGCGACGAAGGGTGGCGCGCCCGGCACCTCGATCAGCGTGCTGCGGCCGTCGACGATCTCGCGGATCTCCTTCATCGGCAACGCGAAGGGCTGGCCGGCGCCGAACCACAGATAGGCCTGGCGGTGGCCGGCGCGGCCCGCCGTGGCGCCGGCCGCGGTCGTGCTGCTGGCGAACAGCGCGCTGTGCTGGCCGGTGATGCGGGCGATCTCGTCGACGAGGAACACCCCCTGCGCGTCGAGCAGGAACACGTGGCCGCGCTCGCCGAAGTCGATGCAGCCGGCGAACATGGCCGCGCGCTGGCGCGACAGCACCGGCACGGCCATGCGCTGGTCCTCGGTGTAGCTGTCGATCGACTCCACCGCATCGACCAGCAGGCCGACGTGGCCGCTGGGCGTGGCCAGCACGATCACGCGGCTGTCGCTGCCGATCTCGGACTCGGGCGCCCCGGCGCGGCCCAGCAGCGTCGCGAAGCGCACCACCGGCACGACCCGCTGGCGGATGCGCATCACGCCGGCGCACAGCGGGTCCTGGATCGGCGAGCGCTCGATCGACTCGGCGAGCACGATCTCGTGGATGCCGCCGATCGGGAACGCCATGCGCGTCTCCCCGACCCGGAAGGTGATGCAGCGCAGGCGCTGCAGCTTGGCCCGGGCGCGCGCGTCGGTGCCCAGGGCCGCGGCGGTGTGCGGCACGCTCTCGAGCGCGAGCAGCCGCTCGAGGTCGAGCACGCGCAGCAGGCCGTCGGCGAGTTTCAGCACCCCGGCCACCACCGGCTGGGCGGAGCGGTCCTCGTAGCTGAACAGCGCCAGTTCCTCGCCGCGCGGGCGCAGCACGCGGCTGGTGTCGTCGCAGGTCAGCCCGAGGCGCACGCCGCGGTGGTGGACGATGGCGACCTTCGCGTCGGCGGCGGGTTCGCGCGCCGGCACGCCGAGCAGGCGCTCCATGCTGAGCAGCGGCACGATGGCCCCGCGCAGGTTGAAGACCCCGAGGGCGAAGTCGGGTTGCAGCGGCATCGCGACCACCGCACCCGGTCGTCGCACCACCTCCTGCACGTGGCGCACGTCGACCGCGAACTCTTCCTCGCCGAGACGGAACGAGGCGTAGATGGCCGGGGCGGCCGGCTTCGGGACGGCATCCGAGCTCATGCGATCTCCTGGTGCTCGCCGCGCACGCTCAGGCCCGCGCCTTGAAGTCCTGGAAGGCCGCGCTCAGCTGCTGGGCCCCGTCGTCGAGCTCGCGGCAGGCGCGGTCGATGCCATCGGCCGCCGAGGCCGAGGTCTCGGTGCGCTCGGCGATGCTCTGCACCGAGTCGCCGATCATGCGAACCGCGCCGAGCTGCTCCTCGGCGGCGCTGGAGACCTCGGCGATCGCCTGGCCGGTCTGGCGGATGCCCTCGACGATCTTGCCGAAGGCCTCGCCGGCCTGGCGCGACACGTCGCTGCCCTGCACGATCTGCTTGACCGAGGCATTGATCAGCTTGGAGATCTCCTTGGTCGCCTGGGCCGAGCGTTCGGCGAGCTTGCGCACCTCGTCGGCCACGACTGAGAAGCCGAGCCCGTGCTCGCCGGCGCGCGCGGCCTCGATGGCGGCGTTGAAGGCCAGCAGGTTGGTCTGGCTGGCGATCTCGCTGATGGCCTTGATGATCTCGGACATGTCCTCCGAGGACTGGCGCAGCATCTCCATCGACTCGATGGCCTTGGAGATGGCTGCCGAGCCGGCTTCGGCCTCGGTCTGGGTCTTGCGCGCCACCGTGTCGGTGTTGCGGGCGCTCTGCGCGATCGAATGGATCGAGGCGGTCAGCTCCTCGACCGAGGCGTTGATCTCCTCGGTGGTCGCGCACAGCGCCTGGGCGCCGCCGGACACCTCGCCGGACTGGCTCAGGATTTCCTTGGTCTGCGAGGACAGCCGCTGCACCAGCGTGCCGATCGACTGGTCGAGCTTCTCGGCGCGCTGCTTCTCGTCGTTGATGTCCTTGAGCGAGCCGGCCACGCGCAGCGGGTTGCCCTCCTTGTCGCGCAGCGTCGTGCCGCGGGCGCGGAACCAGCGGTACTCGCCCGACTTCATCTGCAGCCGGTACTCGAGCCGGTAGGGCGTCTTGCCAGTCTTGTCCGTCAGGTGCGCGCCGAAGGCGGCGAAGGTCGCGTCCTTGTCCTCCGGGTGCAGCCGCGAGGCCCAGCTGTCGAGCACGTTCGGGAAGTCGCGCTCGTCGCTGAAGCCGACCAGCTGGCGGAACTGGTCCGACCACCAGAACGGCGTCTGCGGGCCGATGTTCCCGTCGGCCGGATACTCCATGTCCCACAGTCCTTCGCTGGCGCTCTGGTTGACCAGGTCGAAGCGGGTGAGGGCGGCTTCGAGCTGGGCTTGAACGTCGCTGTGGACGACATCGGCCACGGGCTGCGGAACGGACATGTCGGACATGGTGTCTCCTGGATCAGGGTATGGGTGTTGGAATCGGACGGACCTGGCGGGTTGGGTCATCGTCGGGCGTCGCGCGAACTTGAGCGGCATCAAGAACGCCGGGGTCCGCTGCTCGCACACGGCCGCACCTGCACGGGGCATCGCGGCCGCAGGGTGTGGTGTCTCTGCACTACGCCGTCCGGTCGCTGTCCCATGGACCGGACGCGAAATGACACAGGGTTCGCCCGCGGGACGCGACAGCTTCCGTCCCGAAGCAGGGCGGGAGGCGACTGAGTTCGATACGCTGCGCCGCTCGAGCCCCGGTGCTCGCCGGCGGCCGGCCGGCGCTGCTGCTGCCTGGAAAATGGGCTGCGGCGCGTCAGCAATTAATTTGTAAAAATTTGTTTGTGAATCGAATGCACAGCCCCTGGCGCCTGTCGGTCGCGCCGATGATGGATTGGACCGACCGGCACTGCCGCGTCTTCCACCGCCTGATCACCCGCCGCACGCGCCTGTACACCGAGATGGTGACCACCGGCGCGCTGCTGCACGGCGACGTGCCGCGCCACCTGGATTACGACGCCGCCGAGCACCCGCTCGCGCTGCAGCTCGGCGGCAGCGAGCCGGCCGACCTGGCGGCCTGCGCGCGGCTCGGCGAGCGCTGGGGCTATGACGAGATCAACCTGAACTGCGGCTGCCCGAGCGAGCGCGTGCAGCGCGGCGCCTTCGGCGCCTGCCTGATGGCCGAGCCCGCGCTGGTGCGCGACGGCGTCAAGGCGATGGTCGATGCGGTCTCGATCCCGGTGACGGTCAAGCACCGCATCGGCATCGACCGGACCGAGGACTACGCCTTCGTGCGCGACTTCGTCGGCACCGTCGCCGAGGGCGGCTGTCGCGTCTTCGTGGTCCATGCGCGCAACGCCTGGCTCAAGGGACTGAGCCCGAAGGAGAACCGCGAGGTCCCGCCGCTGCGCTACGAGACCGTGCACCGGCTCAAGCGCGACTTCCCGGACTTCACGATCGTCGTCAACGGTGGCATCGCCGGCGACGAGGCCATCGCGGCCCAGCTCGAGCACGCCGACGGCGTGATGCTCGGCCGCGAGCCCTACCACCACCCCTGGACGATGCAGGGCTGGGACCGCCACTTCCTCGGCGCCGGGCAGGACGCCGCGCCGGCGCGCGAGGCGGTCGAGGACGCGATGGTCGACTACATGGAGCGCGAGCAGGCCCGCGCCGGGGTCGCCTGGAGCCATATCGCGCGCCACATGATGGGCCTGTGGAACGGCACGCCGGGCGCGCGACGCTGGCGCCAGGTGTGGTCGGACCACCGGCTCAAGGCCGAGCCGCCGCGCCACGTGCAGGCGCTGGCCACGCAGGCGCGGTGCCAGGGCACTGACGCCGCCACAATCGCCGCATGAGACTCTTCGTGGCTTTCTGCTTGGCGCGGGCCGAGCGCCGGGCCGCTCCCGCGCCGGCCCGTATCCCCTCGGGGGATCGTCCGACGTCCCCGTCGGACGAGAGGCGGTCATGACCATCGGCATCATCGGCGGCAGCGGCCTCTACGACCTGCCGGGCCTGGCGGACACGCGCTGGGTCACAGTCGACACGCCCTGGGGCGCGCCGTCGGACCAGGTCTTCCTCGGCCGGCTCGGCGACGCGCAGCTCGCCTTCCTGCCGCGCCATGGCCGCGGCCACCGCATTCCGCCGGGCGAGGTCAACTACCGCGCCAACATCGCCGCCTTGAAGCAGCTCGGCGCGGCCGATGTGCTGTCGCTCAGCGCGGTCGGCGGGCTGAAGGAAGAACTGCCGCCGGGCACCTTCGTCGTCGTCGACCAGTTCATCGACCGCACGGTCGGGCGCGCCTCGTCCTTCTTCGGGACCGGGCTGGTCGCGCATGTGTCGATGGCGCATCCGGTGTGCGGACGACTCGGCGACCACGTGCAGGCTGCGCTGGGTGCGCTCGGTGTCGCGCACCACCGCGGCGGCACCTATCTGGCGATGGAAGGGCCGCAGTTCTCGACCCAGGCCGAGTCCCACCTCTACCGCAGCTGGGGCGCCAGCGTGATCGGCATGACCAACCTGCCCGAGGCCAAGCTCGCGCGCGAGGCCGAGCTCTGCTATGCCTCGATCTCGATGGTGACCGACTACGACTGCTGGCACCCGGGCCACGACGCGGTGACGGTCGACGCGATCATCCGCGTGCTGCTCGGCAACGCGGCACATGCGAAGAACCTCGTCGTGAACCTCGCCGCGGCGCTGCACGCCGACGCGCACGGCCCCGGCTGCGCCTGCCGCCGTGCGCTCGACCATGCGCTGATCACCGCGCCCGAGGCGCGTGATCCGGCGATGCTCGACCGGCTGCGCCCGATCGCCGGCCGGGTCCTCGGATGAGGGTCGACGGCCGGCCGATGCGCACGCTCTGGCCGACGCCGGAGCGCGACGCGGTCCATGTGATCGACCAGCGCGTGCTGCCGCACCGGTTGCGCGTCGAGCGGCTCGACAGCGTGGCCGCCGTCCACACCGCGATCCGCGACATGTGGGTGCGCGGCGCGCCGCTGATCGGCGCGACCGCGGCCTACGGGCTGGCGCTGCAGGCGCGCCACGACGCGCTCGATGCCAGCCTGCGCGAGACTGCCGACTTCCTGGGCAGCGCGCGGCCCACTGCCGTGAACCTCGCCTGGGCGCTGCGCCGCATGCTCGATGCGCTGCTCGGCCTGCCGCTGCCCGAGCGCGCCGC
>DATMJX010000340.1:0-4545 GCA_035553715.1 Methylibium sp. | reverse complement strand
TCCAGCTTCTTCTGCAGCACCTGCTTGGCCCAGGTGGTCAGCTCCTGCGGTGTCGCGTTGCCGTCCTTGGCGAGGATGGCAACGTTGAAGATCGGCTGCGCCGCCGGATCGAAGCGCGAGATGCGCGGCTCCTCGACCTCGTCGCGCAGCAGCGGGCGGATCAGCGCGACCTTCTCGCGCACGTCCTCGGCGGCCTTGCGGCCGTCGACGTCGAGGTTGAACTCGATGATGACGATCGACTGGCTCTCGTAGGAGCGCGAGTACAGGCTGTTGATGCCGGCGACGGTGTTGACCGCCTCCTCGACCTTCTTCGTGACCTCGCTCTCGACGATCTCCGGGGACGCGCCCGGGTACTCCATCTGCACCACGACGGTGGGCAGGTCGATGTTCGGGAACTGGTCGACCGCGAGGCGCTGGTAGCTGAACAGGCCGAGCACCACGAAGGCGAGCATCGCCATCGTGGCCATCACCGGGTTGGCGATCGAGACGCGCGTGAACCACATGGTGGCGGGGCCTCAGCGCGTCGTGGCCAGCGGCGCGACGCCGGCCGCCGCCGCGGCGCTGCCAGCCGCGCTGCCCGCCAGATGCAGCCGCGTGCCCTCGCGCACCGTGCCGACGCTGCCGCGCAGCACCGTCGCGCCGTCAGCCAGCCCGGCCGTGACCTCGACCAGCGGCTCGCCGCTGCCGGCCTCGCCGCGCAGCCCGAGCTGCAGCGGCCGGGCGACCGCATGGCCCGCCTCGAGTGCCAGCGCATAGGGCTGGGCCTGGTCGATGCGCACCGCGCTGAGCGGGACCGCCAGCGCGGTGCGGCGCTCGAGCTCGATGCGGCCCTGCGCGAACAGGCCCTGGCGCAGTCCCGGCAGCGGGTCGACCGCCAGGTAGACCGGCACCGCGCGGGTGCCGGCCTGGGCGCTCGGGTTGATGCGCGCGACCCGCGCCGTCACCGGCTGCGCGAAGCCCTCGACGCGCAGCTGGGCCAGCGCGCCGGGCTTCAGCGCGGCGATGTCCTGCGCCGGCAGCGCCGCCTCGATCTCCAGCGCCGACAGGTCGACGATCTCGAGCAGCTTCGCGTCGATGGGGACGCGCTCGCCCGGCTGCGCGAGCCGCTGCGAGACGATGCCGGCGATCGGCGCGCGCAGCACCGTGTCGTCGAGCGCCTTGCGCGCCAGGTCGGCGGCGGCATTGGCGGCCTGCAGCGCCGCGCGCGCGGCGGCGGCGTTGGAGACCGAGGTGTCGAGCGCGTTCTGCGAGATGAAGCCCTGGCCGACCAGCGCGCGGTTGTTCTCGAGCGCACGCTCGGCGATGTCGAGCTGGGCCTGCGCCGACATCGCCTGCTGGCGCGCCTGGCGCAGCCGCAGCTCGTACTCGGTCGCGTCGAGCCGGCCGAGCAACTGGCCGGCGGCGACGCGGTCGCCCTCGCGCACGTCGATGCGCGCGACCTCGGCGGCCACGCGCGCCTTGACCGTCGACCAGTTCACCGCCTTCAGCGCCCCGGTCACCTCGATCGTGCGCAGCAGCTCGCGCGGCGCGGCGACGGCGATGTCGCCCGGCGCGAGCTCGAGCGTCGGCACGAGCGCGGCGGCCGGGGCGGGGGCGGGCGCGCGCGCGCGCAGCGCCAGGACCGCGACCAGCGCAAGCAGCGCCAGGACGGCGCCACCGCCGACCACCAGCGTGCGGCGCCTCACCGCGACGCTCCCCGGGTGGGACGCTTCGCTTCGCCAGCGGCGGGCAGCGGCTCGCGCGGACGCAGGCCGTTGAGCGCCAGATCGAGCTGCACCGTGAGCAACTCGTGCGGGTCGATCAGTTTTTCCATCATCGGGCAGGCGCCGATCGAGTTCTTGTGCAGCATGATGAACAGCACCGGGGCCATCAGCGCGTGCACCGCCTCGCGCACCGGCACCGGGCGGAATTCGCCACGGTCGATGCCGCGCTGCACGACGCTGCCAAGCATGCGTTCGGCCGGCTCGATGACCTCCTCGAGGTAGAACTGCGCGATGTCGGGGAAGTTGCGCACCTCGGCGACGACGATCTTGCAGATGCCCGAGGCCTTGGTCTCGCCGATGCGGCGCCACCACTCGCGCACCAGGAAGGGCAGCAGCTCGGTGGTCGGGCCCTCGAAGCCGCGTACGATGTCGACGCCCTCGGCGATCTCGGTCGAGATGTTGTCGCGGATCACCGCCTTCAGCAGCTCTTCCTTGCTCGGGTAGTAGAGGTAGAGCGTGCCCTTGGAGACACCGGCGCGCGCCGCCACCTCCTCGGAGCGGGTCGCGGCGAAGCCCTTCTCGACGAAGAGCTCGAGCGCCGCATCCAGCAGCTCCTGCGGGCGGGCTTCCTTGCGTCGCTGGCGCGGCGCGGTGCTGGGAACAGGGTCGGTGGGGGGCATGATTTACTGACTGATTGGTCAGTAATGTAGCGCTCGGCCGCTGGCCGGTCAAACCGCGGGGCGGCGTCGTGCGCTCACGATGCCGCTCGCAGCGCCCCGGCTGCGCCGGGGCGCTGCCTAGAATCGCGCCCCATGAAACGCCCCCGCTGGCTGCTGCCGGTTGTCGTCGTGCTCGTCGTGTCGGCCGGCGCCGCCGTCTGGTGGCAGGGGCGCGACGGCGGCGAGGCCCCGCCCTACCGCAGCGCGCCCGTCGAGCAGGGGCCGCTGCAGGCGGTGGTGGCGGCGGCCGGCACGGTCAGCCCGGTGCGCCAGGTCAGCGTCGGCAGCCAGGTCTCGGGCCAGATCAAGGAGCTTCATGCCGACTTCAACACCGAGGTCAAGCGGGGCCAGCTGATCGCCCGCATCGACCCCGAGAGCATCGGCCACCGCGTGCGGCAGGCCCAGGCCGACGTCGACGCGGCGCGCGCGCAGGCACTGCAGCAGCAGGCCAACGTCGGGGCGGCGCAGGCGGCGCTGGCGCGCGCGCGGCTCGATGCCGCGAACGCCGCGCGCGAGCGGGAGCGCCAGCAGGCGCTGCTCGAGCAGGGCTTCATCTCGCCGGGGGCCTTCGACACCGTGAGCAACCTCGCCGGCACGCTGGCCGAGCAGGTCAAGGTGGCCGAGGCCCAGCTCGAGGTCGCCCGGGCGCAGGCCGCCAGCGCGCGCGCCAGCATCGGCCAGCGCGAGGCGGTGCTGGCCCAGGCCAAGGTCGACCTCGACCGCACCGAGATCCGCTCGCCGGTCGACGGCGTGGTGATCAAGCGCAGCGTCGACGTCGGCCAGACCGTCGCGGCCAGCCTGCAGGCGCCGGAGCTCTTCCTCATCGCGCGCGACCTCACAGACCTGCAGGTCGAGGTCGCGATCGACGAGGCCGACATCGGCCGCGTGCGCGAGGGCCAGCTGGCCAGCTTCAGCGTCGACGCCTTCCCCTCGCGCAGCTTCGAGGGCCGCGTGGCGGCGGTGCGCAAGGCCGCGCAGAACAGCAACAACGTCGTGACCTACACGGTCGTCGTCGCGTTCGACGCGGCGCGCTCGGGGCCGCGCACCGCGCTGCTGCCGGGCATGACCGCGAACGTGCGCATCGTCACCGACGCGCGCGACGCCGTCGTCAAGCTGCCCAATGCCGCGCTGCGCGTGCGCCTGCCCGGCCTTGCCGAGGCGGCACCCGGCGGGGCGGGCGCCGCCAGTGCCGCGGCGCCGGCCGCAAGCGGGGCGCCGCGCCGGCCGGCGGCCGGTGCACCGGGTGGCGCCGAGCGCGGCGCGCGCGGGCGCGTCTACGTGCTCGACGCGGCCGGCCGCCCGCAGGCCGTGGCGCTGCGGCTGGGCATCAGCGACGGCAGCATGACCGAGGTGCTCGACGGCGCGCTGCAGCCGGGCCAGCGGGTCGTGACCGGCACCGCCGCCGCGGCGCCGGCGAGCCGCACGCCCCTGGGCACGGGGCCGCGGCCGCCGTTCTGAGCGGGGCCGTGCGATGGCGCTGATCGAAGTCCGCGACCTGGTCAAGACCTACCGCATGGGCGCGCCCCGCGAGGGCGGGGCCAACGAGGTGCAGGCGCTGCGCGGCGTTTCGCTCGACATCGAGGCCGGCGAGTTCGTCGCGATCATGGGGGCCTCGGGCTCAGGCAAGAGCACGCTGATGAACATCATCGGCTGCCTGGACCGCCCGAGCGCGGGCCACTACCGGCTCGCCGGCGAGCCGGTCGAGTCGCTCGACGGCGACGCGCTGGCGGCGATCCGCAACCGCCGCATCGGCTTCGTGTTCCAGCAGTTCAACCTGCTGCCGCGCACCAGCGCGCTCGAGAACGTCGAGCTGCCGCTGGTCTACGCCGGCGTCGCGCCGAAGGAGCGGCGCGCGCGCGCGCTGGCCTGCCTCGAGCAGGTCGGCTTGGCCGGGCGCGCCGGGCACACGCCGGCCGAGCTCTCGGGCGGCCAACAGCAGCGCGTCGCGATCGCGCGCGCGCTGATCAACCGCCCGCAGATGATCCTGGCCGACGAGCCGACCGGCGCGCTCGACAGCGCCACCTCGGACGAGGTGATGCACCTGCTGGCCGGCCTGAACGCCGCCGGCATCACGGTGATGCTGGTCACGCACGAGCACGACATCGCGGCCTGGGCGGCCGTCG
>DATMJX010000339.1:0-2377 GCA_035553715.1 Methylibium sp. | reverse complement strand
CAGCGTGTTCGCGGTGATCCTCGGCACCGGGGTCGGCGCCGGCATCGCCGTCGGCGGCCGGGTGCTGGCCGGACCGAACGGCCTGGCCGGCGAGTGGGGGCACAACCCGCTGCCCTCGCCGACCGACGACGAGCGCCCTGGCCCGCCCTGCTACTGCGGCCGCCGCGGCTGCATCGAGGCCTGGCTCAGCGGGCCGGCGATCGCCGCCGACCATGTCGCGCACGGCGGTGCGGCCCTCGAGTCCCTCGCGATCGCCAGCGCCGCCGCCGCGGGCGACCCCGCCTGCGCGGCAACGCTCGCACGCCACACCGAGCGGCTGGCACGGGCGCTGGCGGTGGTGATCAACCTGCTGGATCCGGACGCCATCGTCCTGGCCGGTGGCGTGTCCTTGCGTCCGGGCCTGCTTCCCGACCTCGAGGCGCGGATCGCACCGCATGTCTTCGGACTCGCCGACGACCCGCCGCTGCGCACGCGCTTCGCCCTGGCCGCGCATGGCGACGCCTCGGGCGTGCGCGGTGCGGCCTGGCTGGGCCACGCCCTCGCGCCGCCTCCGCCACGCTAGGGCGCTCCCCGGTCGAGCGTGCAGACCCGCACGCACGCGGTCGCCGGTGGTGGTCAGCGCCCCCGGATGAAGGCGATCACGCGCGCCAGTGCCCCCGGGTCCTCGTCGAAGCCCCCGTGCGTCGTGCTGGTGACCTGCGGGCCCGGCGAGAGCCATTGGGTCGTGTTCGGCAGCCTGCGCTTCGCCTGCCAGGCGTCGAAATGGGCCTGCATGCCGAGCAGCGGCGTGCGCACGCCGCCCTCGAAGGACTCGCTGACCAGGTGCAGCAGAGACCGCCGGTAGGGTCCGCAGCTCGGGTCGTCCTCCTCGGCGCGCTCGGTCAGGTTCAGGGTCTGGAAGCGCCGGACCACGCCGGCCTCGATCTGCGGCGCGACCAGGCGATCGAAGGTGTCGACGCGCACCGCCGGCGCCATCAGGCTGAGCGACTCCAGGCGCATGCCGTCGGCCACCAGCCGGTCGATCATGAAGCTCGCGACGATGCTGCCCGCCGAGTGGCCGACCAGGTGCAGCCGCACCTGCTGGTCGACGACCCGATGCTTGAAGTGGCGGTACAGCAGCACGGCGCCGGACTGCTCGTCGTCGGCCACGCCGGGGCGCAAGGCACTCATCGCGTCGGCGTTCTGCTTCATCTCGCCCCACAGCATCGTGCCGGGGCGCGACAGCACGCGTTCGAGCCGCGTGTTCCACCAGCGCTCGAGCGCGTCGCCGAGGCCACCGGCCGTGCGTGGCACGTCGCGCACGGCGTCCGAGATGCGGTGAGTGATCGTCGCCCAGGCGCCGGTCTCCCACATCAGGAAGACCGGGAAAATGTGCGCGTCGTACAGCGCCGGGATCCAGCGCGCCGCGACCTGGGCCGCCGTACGTTCGCCGACCAGCCCGCCGTGGGCGTAGAGGCACACGTCGATCGGCTTGTTCTTCAGGCCCCACTTCTCGCGCGCCAGCGCGAGCTGCACGTCGGCGATGGCGCGCACGTCGTCGGGCTGGGTGCGGAAGTCGCCGGCGTTGCTGAGCGCACCGTTGTTGCCCATGTTGACGATGAAGGGCGAGAGCTCGCGGTTGCGCAGCACCTCGTTGGCGGCGAGCCGGACCTTGCCGTCCTCGCCGCCGCGCAGCGTCATCGTGCCGGCGATCGCGCGGTGCTCCTGCGTCACGACACCGAGCTGCGCGACCCAGCAGTCCATCGCATTGGCGATCCAGTCCTCGTAGGGCAGCAGCGCGTAGCCGTGGCTGCCCCACTCGGTACCCCAGGAGTTCTGGACGAGGAAGCCGGTCTCGTCGTAGCCGACGATCGCGAAGGCATGGCCTGGGTGCTCGGCCGCGCCGCCTCGGCGCGGGATCGTCCAGACGGTCTTGAACGAGGTCGGGCGGCGCTTGAGCCGCGGCGCGTCCCAGCCCTCGTCCCAGCCGGCATGGCAGCCCGAGGTGACGTAGAGGATGCCGACCTCGTTGAGCGCCGCGTGCATGTCGACGATGCTCTTCGGCTCGATGCGGTAGTAGGCGCCCAGCGGGCGCTTGACGGCGTCGAACCACCAGTCGTCCTCGAGCGTGTCGCTCGCGGGCGGCATCGCCGGCGTGTCGAACAGCGCGAGCCGGCAGGCGCCGTGCTTGTACCAGCCCTTGAGCGCACCGCGCGCGCTCGAGCCATGGTCCTGCACCGAGCCCGGGAACTCGTCGTAGCGCCGAGCCATCGAGTACAGCATGTAGGGCGAGATCACCGCCTTCGCGTCTCGGCCGGAGCGGCGCAGCAGGTACTCGACCACCAGCGACAGCGCGAAGCCGGTGCAGGCGTTGGTGTCGCCCTGGTGCTTGACCGGC
>DATMJX010000338.1:0-21439 GCA_035553715.1 Methylibium sp. | reverse complement strand
GCCACCAGGGGCCATGCGAGGAGCGAGCGTCGACGTGGCGACGCGACGAGGGCGTTCTGTCTTGGGTTCATGCGGTGGGCGGCGGCAGACCGGCGGAGCCCCGCGACGGGGACGTGCCGGAGATGGAGCCGCGAGTGCCGTCGAGGTTCAGCATCTTTCGGGCCAGCCAACAGGATACCAGCGCTCCCGGCCTTGTCCCGGCACCGCACCGAAGCGAAGTCGTGACATCGTGTAGACGGGCCGCCGCCGGCGCCGTGGAGGCGGCCCGCATAATCCGCGCGGCGCCACGCCCACCGTGCGCCCTGAACCCGCGCATGTCCAGCCCGCCGAACGCCGACCTCGCCAGCATCCGCAGCCTTTGGCCCTACTTCGCCGCCACGCGCTGGGCGCTCGTCGCCGCGGTGGCCGCGGCGGCCGTGGCCTCGGTCACCGACGCGGTGGTCGCCTCGCTGATGCAGCCGCTGCTCGACAAGGGCTTCAAGCCCGACGGACTGCCGCTGTGGATGATCCCGGTGGTGATCATCGGCCTGTTCGCGCTGCGCGGTGTCGGCGGCTTCATCGCCCAGTACGCACTCGCCTGGGCCCAGAACCACGGCACGCTCGGCTTGCGCACCGCCATGTTCGCGCGGCTGATGGACGCACGCCCCGCGCTGTACGGTGGCTACACGACCAGCGCACTGACCAACACCGTGGTCTACGAAGTGCAATCCGGCTCGCAGATGCTCGTCGGCGCCATGCTGACGCTGGTGAAGGACTCGCTGACGGCACTGGCGCTGCTCGCCTACCTGCTGTGGATGAACTGGCAGCTCACGCTGGTGGTCGCGCTGATGTTCCCGGCGGTCGCGGTGACGATGCGCTACTTCGGCCGTCGGCTGCGCAGCATCGCGCGACGCAACCGCGAGACCACCGACGAGCTGGCCTATGTCGTCGAGGAGAACGTCGCCGCGTGGCGGCTGGTGCGGCTGCACGGCGCGCAGGAACAGCAGACCCAGCGCTTCCGCCAGACCAGCAACAAGCTGCGCCAGCTCGCGCTGAAGTCGACCGTCGCCTCGGCCTCGGTCACGCCGCTGACGCAGATCCTCGCGGCCTGTGCGCTGTCGACCGTCGTGGTCGCGGCGCTGTGGCAGGTGCAGCACCAGGGCGGCACGGTCGGCGGCTTCGTGTCCTTCGTGACCGCGATGCTGATGCTGATCACGCCGCTGCGGCACCTGTCGGACATCGCCGGTCCGATCACGCGCGGCCTGACCGCACTGCACCGCGGGCTCGCGCTGATCGAGGCCACGCCGGTCGAGAGCGGCGGCCGCCACACGGCCGAGCGCGTGCGCGGCGAGATCATGTTCGAGGCGGTGAGCCTGCGCTACCGTGAAGACACGCCGGCGCTGCAGGACATCGAACTGCGCATCCGCGCCGGCGAGACCGTGGCCCTGGTCGGCCCCTCCGGCGCCGGCAAGACCACGCTGGTCAACCTGCTGCCGCGTTTCCTCGAACCCAGCGCGGGCCGCGTGCTGCTCGACGGCGTGGCGCTGCCCGACTGGGAACTCGGCGCGCTGCGCCACCAGTTCGCGCTGGTGAGCCAGGACGTCGTGCTGTTCAACGACAGCGTGGCCGCCAATGTCGCCCTCGGCGCGGCGGTCGACGTGCCGCGCGTGCGCGCCGCGCTCGCGGCCGCCAACCTGCTCGACTTCGTCGACAGCCTGCCGCAGGGGCTGGACACCGCGATCGGCCACAACGGCAACCAGCTCTCGGGCGGCCAGCGCCAGCGCCTCGCGATCGCCCGCGCGGTCTACAAGGACGCGCCGGTGCTGATCCTCGACGAGGCCACCTCGGCGCTCGACTCCGAGAGCGAGCGCCTGGTGCAGCAGGCGCTCGAGCGGCTGATGCTCGGGCGCACCTCGATCGTGATCGCGCACCGCCTGTCGACGATCGAGGCCGCTGATCGCGTGGTCGTGCTCGATGCCGGGCGCGTGGTCGAACAGGGCACGCACGCGGAGCTGCTGGCGCGCGGTGGCCTGTTCGCGCGCCTGCACGCGCTGCAGTTCCAGACCTGAGGCCGCCGGCAGGCGGCGCGGGCCTCAGAGCAGGACGATGTCGTACTGCTCCGGCGACAGGCTCGGCTCGGTCTGCAGCGAGATCGGCTTGCCGATGAAGTCCGACAGCCCGGCGAGGTGCTGGCTCTCCTCGTCGAGCAGCAGCTCGACCACCGCCGCCGGCGCGATCACGCGGAACTCCTTCGGGTTGAACTGGCGCGCCTCGCGGAGGATCTCGCGCAGGATGTCGTAGCAGACACTGCGCGCGGTCTTCACCTGGCCCTTGCCCTGGCAGACCGGGCAGGGTTCGCACAGCAGGTGCGCCAGGCTCTCGCGCGTGCGCTTGCGCGTCATCTCGACCAGCCCGAGCTGCGTGAAGCCGCTGATCGTGACCTTGGTGCGGTCGCGCGCGAGCTGCTTGCGCAGCTCGGCAATCACCATCTCCTGATGTTCCGGCCGCAGCATGTCGATGAAGTCGAGGATGATGATGCCGCCGAGGTTGCGCAGGCGCAGCTGCCGCGCGATCGCCTGCGCGGCCTCCAGATTGGTCTTGAAGACGGTCTCGTCGAAGTTGCGCGCACCGACATAGCCGCCGGTGTTGACGTCGACCGTGGTCAGCGCCTCGGTCTGGTCGATGATCAGGTAGCCGCCGCTCTTGAGCTCGACACGCCGCGCGAGGGCGCGCTCGATCTCCTGGTCGATGCCGCAGAGATCAAAGATCGGCCGCTCACCGGCGTAGTGCTCGAGCTTGGCGACCGACGTCGGCGTGTAGCGCGCGCCGAACTCGCGCAGGGCCTGGTACTGCATGCGCGAGTCGATCCGCACCGAGGCCGTCTGCTCCGTCGTCAGGTCGCGCAGCACGCGCTCGGCCAGGCTCAGGTCCTGGTGCAGCAGACTGCCCGGCGCGGCCTTGAAGGCACGCTCGCGGATTGCCGCCCAGGTGATGCGCAGGTAGCGGATGTCCTCGGCGAGCTCCGCATCGCTCACCTCCTCGGCGTTGGTGCGCAGGATGAAACCGCCGCCGGCCTCGCCGACCAGCGCCTGCATGCGCGCGCGCAGCTGTTCGCGCAGCTCGGGCGAGCCGATCTTCTGGCTGATGCCGATGCGGTCGTCCTGCGGCAGGAAGACCAGCAGGCGCCCCGCGATGCTGATCTGGCTCGACAGCCGCGCGCCCTTGGTGCCGATCGGGTCCTTGATGACCTGCACGACCAGGGTCTGGCCCTCGAACACCTGCTTCTCGATCGGCAGCGGCGGCGCGCCGTCGCGCCCGCCGTCGTCACGGTGCAGGTCGGCCACGTGCAGGAAGGCGGCGCGCTCGAGCCCGACATCGATGAAGGCCGACTGCATGCCCGGCAGCACCCGCGCGACGCGCCCGGCGTAGATGTTGCCGACCAGGCCGCGCTCGAGCGTGCGCTCCAGATGCAGCTCCTGCACCGCGCCGTTCTCGACGATCGCGACACGCGTCTCCTGCGGCGACCAGTTGATCAGGATGTCCTGCACGGTCTCACTCTCCTGCTCGGTCGCGGTGGCCGTTGCGAAGCAAGGCACCCGCGGTCTCGGGGTCGCCTGACGATGCGCGGATGAACACGCGGTGGATCATCGCTCTAGAAACGCCAACCGAGTGGCCGCAGCAGCTCCGCGGTCTCGAACAGGGGCAGCCCCATCACACCGCTGTAGCTGCCCTCGAGATGCTCGATCCAGGCCGCCGCCTGGCTCTGGATCGCATAGGCGCCGGCCTTGCCCTGCGACTCGCCGCTGGCGACGTAGCGCACGATCTCGTCGGCCGCGAGCGCGCGGAAGCGCACCGTCGAGACCTGCAGCGCCAGCGCCGGCTCGAAGGCCGCGTGCGGCCCCTCGAGCACCGCCACCGCGGAATAGACGCGGTGGCTGCGGCCAGACAGCGCCTCGAGCATGTGGGCGGCCTCCTCGTCATCGCCCGGCTTGCCCAGCAGGCGCTCGCCGAGCGCGACGGTCGTGTCGGCGCACAGGATCGGCGCGGTGGGCAACCCGCGCAGCAGCAGGCGCTCGCGCGCCGCCTCGAGCTTGGCGAGCGTGACGCGCCGCACGTAGTCGGCGGGTGCCTCGTCGGGCAGCGCAGCCTCCAGCGCCTCGGTGTCCTCGCCGGGCGCGGCCAGCAGGGGCTCGTGGCGCACGCCGATCTGGGCGAGCAGCTGCCGGCGCCGCGCGCTCTGGGAGGCCAGGTAGAGGTAATCGCACGCCATGTTCAACGGCCTGTCGGCCTTCACTCTCGATGGTAGGGGTGGCCGGCGTGGAGCGACCAGGCCCGGTACAGCGCCTCGGCCAGCAGCACCCGCGCGAGCGCGTGCGGCAGCGTCAGGTCCGACAGTCTCAGCGCCTCGTCGGCCTCGACCTTGAGCGTGTCGTCGAGGCCGTCAGGGCCGCCGATCAGCAGCACGACGTCGCGCCCGTCATGCTGCCAGGCGCGCAGGCGCTCGGCGAGCTGCTGCGTCGTGAGGCGCTGGCCGCGCTCGTCGAGCACGACGCGGCGCGCGCCTTTCGGGCAGGCGGCCGCGAGCCGCTCGGCCTCGGCGGCCTTCATCGCCTCGACCGTCTTGCCCTGGTTGCGCGGCTCGGCCTTCACCGCCTTGAGCTCGACCCGCCAGTCCGGCGGAAAGCGCTTCAGGTAGTCCGCGCAGGCCTCATCGGCCCAAGCCGGCTGTCGCTGGCCGACGGCGACCAGCGACAGTCTCATGCGCGCTTCGGGGCCTTCGTCGCGGCACTGCGGCCCGCGGCGGCCGGCTTCGCGGCGGACGCGCGCTTGGCCGCCGGCCGGGCGGCCGACGCGCCCTTCGCCGAGGCGGCCTTGCGCGGGGCGGCGGCCTTCTTGGCGGGCGCCGGCTTCGCGGCCACCACGGCCTTCTTCGCCGCGACGGGAGCCTTCTTGGCGGCCGGGGAGCGCTTTTTCGCCGCGGCAGGGACTGCCTCGGCCACCGCGGCCTTCGGGGCCGCCCTCTTCGGTGCGGCCTTCTTCGCCGGCGCGGCCTTGGCCGCCGCGATCGGCTCCTCGGCCTTGACCAGGCCGCGCGGCGCCGCGCGCTTGAGCGCGACCGGCTTCTCGCCCCAGATCTCCTCGAGGTGGTAGTAGCGCCGGATCTCGGGCTGCATGATGTGCGCCACGGCGGCGCCGCAGTCGACGATGATCCACTCGCCGTTGGCCTCGCCCTCGGTGCGCAGCACGTCGAAGCCCTTGGCCTTCACCGCGTCACGCACGCTCGAGGCGAGTGCCTTGGTCTGCCGGTTGCTGGTGCCCGAAGCGACGATAACGCGCTCGAACAGCGGGGTCATGTGCTCGGTGTTGAAGACCTGGATGTCCTGGGCCTTCACGTCCTCGAGGCCATCGACGATGGCGCGTTGCAGTTTGCGGATGTCCATTCAGCTCCTGGCGGGGGGCGCAGCCGGCGATCGGTACAGCCGGTGCGTGTCAATATAGCGTGCGACCTCGGCCGGCACCATCGCGGGAACGAGGTCCTCGGCCCGGCCGCCGGCGGCGAGGTGGGCGCGGATCCCGGTGGCCGACACGGCCGAGGGTGGCATCTCGAGCCGGCACAGGCGGTGGGCGTGCGCGGCCAGCGCGGCCGGTGGCTGCACCATGGCGTCGGCACGCGCCGCGACGGCCAGCGTCACCGCATCGAGCAGCGCCGGCCAATCCCTCCAGGTGTCCAGGCGCGCGTACTGGTCCTGCCCGATCACGACGAACAGCACCGCGCCGGGGCGCTCGGCCTGCAGTTCGCGCACCGTGTCGATGGTGTAGCTCGGGCCCGCGCGCAGGATCTCGCGCCGATCGAGCACGAACCGGGGCTCACCGGCCATCAGGGTGGCCAGCATCGCGCAGCGATGCTCGGCCGGCGCCAGCGCATGCTCCTTCTGCCAGGGCCGCCCGGCCGGCAGCCAGCGCAGCTCGTCGAGCGCGAGCTGTTCGAGCGCCGCACGCGCGAGCGTGAGATGCGCCTGCTGCGGCGGATCGAAGCTGCCGCCGAAGAGCCCGATGCGCATCCCGTTCAGGGCGTCGCCCAGTCGCGCGGTTTCAGGAAGTCGCTGTAGAGCCGCGCCTCCGGCGTGCCCGGCTCGGGCTGCCAGTCGTAGCGCCAGGTCACCACCGGCGGCATCGACATCAGGATCGATTCGGTGCGCCCGCCCGACTGCAGGCCGAACAGCGTGCCGCGATCCCAGACGAGGTTGAACTCGACATAGCGGCCGCGCCGGTAGGCCTGGAACTCCCGCTCGCGCTCGCCATAGGGCGTGTCGCGGCGGCGCTTCAGGATCGGCAGGTAGGCATCGAGGAAGGCATCGCCGACAGCGCGCGTCATCGCGAAGCTGCGCTCGAAGCCGAGTTCGGCGAAGTCGTCGTAGAACACACCGCCGATGCCGCGCGGCTCGTTGCGGTGCTTCAGGAAAAAGTACTCGTCGCACCAGCGCTTGAAGCGCGGATACAGGTCCGCGCCGAAGGGCGCCAGCGCGTCACGGCAGGTGCGGTGGAAATGCGCGGCGTCTTCCTCGACGCCGTAGTAGGGCGTCAGGTCCATGCCGCCGCCGAACCAGCTGACGGTCTCGATGCTGCCGTCGGGAAGGGGCTTGTGGGCCGCCAACATGCGCACGTTCATGTGCACCGTCGGCACATGGGGGTTGCGCGGATGGAAGACCAGCGACACCCCCATGGCCTCGAAGGGGGCCCCGGCGAGCTCGGGGCGGTGCTGCGTCGCCGAGGGCGGCAAGGCCGGGCCCCGAACATGCGAGAAGTTGCAGCCACCGCGCTCGAGCAGCGCGCCGCCCTCGATCAGCTGCGAGCGCCCCTCGCCCGCAAGGCGCCCGCCGGGCTCGCGCGTCCAGGCGTCGCGCCGGAACGGCAGGCCGTCCTCGGCCTCGAGCGCGGCAACGATGCGCTTCTGCAGGCCCAGCAGGTAGTCACGGACGGCGGCGGTGTCGTTCATCAGGGCGCGAGTGTGACAGGTGCGGACCGCGCCGGCCGCCGGCCGCACGGCGGCTCAGCGCTTGATCGCACGGTGCCCGATGTCGCGGCGGTATTGCATGCCGTCGAAGTGGATGGTCGCCAGCGTCTCGTAGGCGCGCGCCTGCGCGACCTTGGCCGACTCGCCCAGCGCGGTGACGCACAGCACCCGGCCGCCGCTGGTCACCAGGTCCTTGCTGAGCTGCGCGGTGCCGGCATGGAACACCATGGCGTCATCGCGCTCGGCCGGCAGTCCGGTAATGACATCGGCCTTGCGCGGACTCTCCGGATAGCCATGCGCGGCCATCACGACGCCGAGCGCGAAGCGCCGATCCCATTGCAGCTCGACCTCGTCGAGCGTGCCGTCGACCGCATGGTTCAGCACCTCGAGCAGATCGCTCTCGAGCCGCATCATGATCGGCTGCGTCTCGGGGTCGCCCATGCGGCAATTGAACTCCAGCGTCTTGGCTCGGCCCTCGGCGTCGATCATCAGCCCGGCGTAGAGGAAGCCGGTGTAGGGGATGCCGTCCTTGGCCATGCCGTCCAGCGTGGGCTGGATGATCTCGCGCATCACGCGGGCGTGGATGTTGGGCGTGACCACCGGGGCCGGCGAGTAGGCCCCCATGCCGCCGGTGTTCGGGCCGGCGTCGCCGTCGCCCAGGCGCTTGTGGTCCTGGCTGGTCGCCAGCGGCAGCACATGCTTGCCGTCGGCGATGACGATGAAGCTCGCCTCCTCGCCGACCAGGAACTCCTCGATCACGACGCGCGCGCCACCGGCGTTGTGGCTCACGCCGAGCTTGTTGTCGAGCAGCATCCAGTCGACCGCCTGGTGGGCCTCCTCCAGCGTGCTGGCGACGACCACGCCCTTGCCGGCCGCCAGGCCGTCGGCCTTGACGACGATCGGCGCGCCCATGCGGTCGATGTAGGCGTGCGCGGCCGCGGCATCGGTGAAGCTCTCGTAGGCCGCGGTCGGGATGCCGTGACGCTGCATGAAGGCCTTGGAGAAGGCCTTGGAGCTCTCGAGCTGCGCGGCAGCCCGGGTCGGGCCGAACACGCGCAGCCCGCGCGCGCGGAACAGGTCCACCACGCCCGCGGCCAGCGGCGCCTCGGGACCGACCACGGTCAGGCCGATCTTCTCGGCCTGCGCAAAGTCGGCCAGTGCCGCGATGTCGGTGATCGGCACGTTCTTGAGGCGCTTGTCGAGCGCGGTGCCGCCGTTGCCCGGCGCGACGTAGACCATCTGCACCTTGGGCGAGGCGGCCAGCTTCCAGGCCAGCGCATGTTCGCGGCCGCCGCCGCCGATCACGAGGACGTTCATCCGGGCTTCCTCAGAGTTCGGCGTTGTGGAACACGGCCTGGGTGTCATCCAGGTCCTCGAGCACGTCGAGCAGCTTCTGCATGCGCTCGGCGTCCTCGCCCTCCAGCGCGACGGTGTTCTCGGCACGCATCGTCACCTCGGCGATCTCAGGTCTAAGGCCAGCCGCCTCCAGCGCGGCCTTGACGGCCTCGAAGTCGGGCGGCGCGCACAGCACCTCGACGGCGCCGTCGGCATCGGTGAGCACGTCCTCGGCGCCGGCCTCCAGCGCCACTTCCATGACCTTGTCTTCCGAGGTGCCGGGGGCGAACACGAACTGCCCGCAATGCTTGAACTGGAAGCTCACCGAGCCGTCGGTACCCAGGTTGCCGCCGTGCTTGCTGAAGGCATGGCGCACCTCGGCGACCGTGCGCACGCGGTTGTCGGTCATGCAGTCGACGATCACCGCCGCGCCGCCGATGCCGTAGCCCTCGTAGCGCACTTCCTCGTAGTTCACGCCCTCGAGGTTGCCGGAGGCCTTGTCGACGTTGTACTTGATGCGGTCGGCCGGCATGTTGGCCGCCTTGGCCTTCTCGATCGCCAGCCGCAGGCGCGGGTTCATGGCCGGGTCGCCGCCGCCGGTGCGCGCGGCCACCGTGATCTCACGGATGATGCGGGTCCAGATCTTGCCGCGCTTCTCGTCCTGGCGGCCCTTGCGATGCTGGATGTTGGCCCACTTGGAATGCCCGGCCATTGTTTCTTTCTGGAAAGCTTAGGATTGCCCGGATTTTAGTGGACCCCCTCCCCCGCTTTTCCCGACAAGGATCGCCATGGCCGCCCCCCTGCTGATCGCCAAGCATGGCGAGATCGAATGCGCGCTGCTGCCCGCGCTGGCCAACCGCCACGGCCTGATCACCGGCGCCACCGGCACCGGCAAGACGATCACGCTGCAGACGCTGGCCGAGAACTTCAGCCGCATCGGCGTGCCGGTCTTCATGGCCGACGTCAAGGGCGACCTGACCGGCATCAGCCAGACCGGCAAGACGCCCGAGAAGGTGGCGAAGATCCTGGCCGACCGCGGCCTCGCGCTGCCCGAGCCGACGCGCTGCCCGACGACGCTGTGGGATGTGTTCGGCGAGCAAGGCCACCCGGTACGCGCCACCGTCTCCGACATGGGCCCGCTGCTGCTCGGCCGCATGCTGGCCCTGAACGACACCCAGGAGGGCGTGCTCAGCCTGGTGTTCAAGATCGCCGACGACAACGGCCTGCTGCTGCTGGACCTGAAGGACCTGCGCGCGATGCTGCAGTACGTCGGCGACAACGCCAAGCAGTTCCAGACCGAGTACGGCAACATCAGCGCGGCCTCGGTCGGCGCGATCCAGCGCGGGCTGATGCAGATCGAGGAACAAGGCGGCGACAAGTTCTTCGGCGAGCCGATGCTCGACATCAGCGACTTCATGCAGACCGAGGGCGGCCAGGGCGTGATCAACGTCCTCGCCGCCGACAAGCTGATGAACGCGCCGCGGCTGTACGCCACCTTCCTGCTGTGGATGCTCAGCGAGCTGTTCGAGACGCTGCCCGAGGTCGGCGACCTGGACAAGCCCAAGCTGGTGTTCTTCTTCGACGAGGCCCACCTGCTGTTCGCCGACGCGCCCAAGGCGCTGATCGAACGCATCGAGCTCGTGGTGCGGCTGGTGCGCTCCAAGGGCGTCGGCGTCTACTTCGTGACGCAGAACCCGCTGGACGTGCCCGACAGCGTGCTCGGCCAGCTTGGCAACCGCGTCCAGCACGCGCTGCGCGCCTTCACGCCGCGCGACCAGAAGGCCGTCAAGTCCGCCGCCGAGACCATGCGCCCGAACCCGGGCCTGGACATCGGCGCGGCGATCACCGAGCTGGCCGTCGGCGAGGCGCTGGTCAGCCTGCTCGACGAGAAGGGCCGCCCGGGCGTGACCCAGCGCGTCTACGTGCTGCCGCCGGGCAGCCAGATCGGGCCGATCACGCCGGAGCAGCGCAAGGCGCTGATCGCCGGCTCGCTGGTGGCCGGTGCCTACGAGAAGACGGTCGACCGCGAGTCGGCCTACGAGAAGATCAAGGGCCGCGCCGAGGCCACGACCGAGGCGGCCGAAGCCGCCAAGACCGGCAAGCCGGGCGCCGCCCAGCCGCAGGAGGAATCGGGCGGCGGGCTGCTCGGCGGGCTGGGCGGGATCCTGTTCGGCAGCACCGGCCCGCGCGGCGGCAAGCGCGAGGGCCTGGCCGAGGCGATGGCCAAGTCGGCGGTGCGGACCATGGGCACAACGGTCGGCCGGGAGATCATCCGCGGCGTGCTCGGCAGCCTGCTGGGCGGCGGCAAGCGGCGCTGAAAACGACGAACCCCGGCAGGCCGGGGTTCGCTCTCAGGAAGGATCGCGAGGGCGCTCCATCAGTCACGCCGGTCCCACTTGTTGGGAATGCCGTCGCGGTCGCGGTCGCGCCAGCGGTCGCTGTCGCCGCGCTGGGCATAGCGGCCGTCGTGCCAGCGAGCACCATCGCGCCAGTGACCGCGCGGCGGCTCGTAGCGCACCGGGGGCCGGTAGACCACCGGCGGGCCGTACACGACCGGCGGCGGCGCGTAGACCACCCGCGGCGGCGGCACATAGACCACCGGCGGCGGCACGTAGACCGGTGCCGGGTAATAGACCGGCGCCGGATAGTAGGCTGCGACATTGCCGCCCGAGATCACCAGCGGCGGCAGGTTGATGCCGACCGACCATGACGTGCCGCCGGCATGGGCCGCGCCCGTGGCCACGACGCCGGCCAGACCGAGGGCGGCGATGGCGAGACTCTTGCGGATCGTTGGCTTGTTCATCTCGTCTCCTTGTCAGGGCGGCGCGTCGGCGCCCGTACTGCCACAACGATCTCCCTGGTCGGTCGGTTCACCGCCGTGCGTAAGGAGTTGTGGCGGCACGGGTGAAGTTTTGTGAACCGGCCAGCCCCGAAACGGTGCGCACCGCTCCGTAGAATGCCCCGGACCGCTCTCCTGCCGCCATGAACGACTCCAAGAAGCCGGCCCCTGCCGACGCGCCCAAGCCCGCCCACAACTTCCTGCGCGGCATCATCGACCGCGATCTCGAGCAGGGCAGCTATGCCGGGCGCCGCCATGCCGGCACGCCGGGCGACGCGGCGCACCATGCCGCCGCGCCGCTCGACACGGCCAGGATCCGCACCCGCTTCCCGCCCGAGCCGAACGGCTACCTGCACGTCGGCCATGCCAAGAGCATCTGCCTGAACTTCGGCCTGGCCCGCGACTACGGCGGCGTGTGCCACCTGCGCTTCGACGACACCAACCCCGAGAAGGAAGAGCAGGAGTACGTCGACGCGATCGTCGACGCAGTGCGCTGGCTCGGCTTCTCCTGGGACGAGGCCACGCCGCAGGGCCCGCGCAGCCACCTGTACTACGCCAGCGACTACTTCGACTTCATGTACCGCGCCGCCGAGGCGCTGATCACGGCCGGCCTGGCCTATGTCGACGAGCAGACGCCCGAGCAGATGCGCACGAGCCGCGGCGACTTCACGACGCCCGGCACCGACAGCCCCTACCGCGGCCGCAGCGTCGACGAGAACCTCGGGCGCTTTCGCGCGATGCGCGCCGGCGAGCTGCCCGACGGCGCGGCGGTGCTGCGCGCGAGGATCGACATGGCCTCGCCCAACATCAACCTGCGCGACCCGGCCCTGTACCGCATCAAGCGCGCGACCCACCACAACACCGGCGACGCCTGGTGCATCTACCCGATGTACACCTACGCGCACCCGATCGAGGACGCGCTCGAGGGCATCACCCACAGCATCTGCACGCTCGAGTTCGAGGACCAGCGCCCCTTCTACGACTGGCTGCTCGAGCGGCTCTGCGAGCTCGGCCTGCTGGCCCGCCCGCGCCCGCACCAGCACGAGTTCGCGCGGCTCAACCTCACCTATGTCGTCACCAGCAAGCGCAAGCTCAAGCAGTTGGTCGACGAGGGCCATGTCGAGGGCTGGGACGACCCGCGCATGCCCACCCTCGTCGGCCTGCGCCGGCGCGGCTACACGCCGCAGAGCATCCAGCTGTTCTGCGAGCGCATCGGCGTCACCAAGGACCACAGCTGGATCGACTACGGCCAGCTCGACGCCGCGCTGCGCGACGACCTCGAGGGCAAGGCGCCGCGCGCGATGGCGGTGCTCGATCCGCTCGAGCTCAAGCTGAGCAACTGGGCCGAGGTCTTCGGCAGCGACGCACACCGCGAGCCCTGCCAGGCGCCCGCGCACCCGCAGCGCCCCGAGCTCGGCACGCGGCAGTTCAGCCTCGGCCCCGCGGTCTGGATCGAGCGTGACGACTTCGCCGAGACGCCGCCGAAGGGCTTCTTCCGCCTCTTCCCGGGCAACCGGGTACGGCTGAAGTACGGCGTCGTCGTCGAGTGCACCGGCTGCGAGAAGGACGCCGAGGGTCGCGTCACGGCCGTGCTCGCCACCGTCGTGCCCGACACCAAGAGCGGCACGCCGGGCGCCGATGCGGTCAAGGTCAAGGGCACGATCACCTGGGTCGGCGTGCACGAGGCGCTGCCGGCCGAGCTGCGCCTGTACGACCGCCTGTTCACCGAGGCGCAGCCGGACGCCGGCGGGCGTGACTTCCTCAGCGTGCTCAACCCGGCGAGCCGCGTGCTGCGCCGGGGCTATGTCGAGCCGGGGCTCGCGAGCGCGGCGCCGCAGGATCGCTTCCAGTTCGAGCGCCACGGCTACTTCGTCGCCGATGCCAGGGCGCACCAGCCGGGCGCCGCGGTGTTCGGGCGCATCGCGGGGCTGAAGGACACCTGGGCGAAGTGACCCTGACGGGCCCGGCGCCGCGGCAGCCCTGCGGCCCGGTGCTCAGTGGCACATCAGCACCGGCAGCGTCATCGCCGCCAGCACGGTGCGTGTCGCCCCGCCGAGCACGAACTCGCGTGCCCGGCTGTGTCCGTAGCAGCCCATCACCAGCAGGTCGGCGCCGACGTCCGCCGCGCGCGACAGCAGCCACTCGCCGATCTCCGGCGGCTCGCCGTCGAGGCGCTGCAGCTCGGCGCGCACCCCGTGCAGCCGCAGACTGCGTTCGATATCCAGCGGCGTGCCCGTGCAGCCGCCGGCCGGCGCCCCTGCGCTGAGCACGGTGACCTCGCGCGCCTGCCGCAGCAGCGGCAGCGCTGCCGTCACCGCGCGGGCCGCTGCCGGCGTGGCCTTCCAGGCCACCAGCACCTTGTGCCCGACCGGCGCCGTCCCCCCGGCATAGGGCAGCACGAGGGCCGGGCGGCCGCTGGCGGCGAGGACCGCCGGCACGAGATCGGTCGGCAGCGCGCCGTCGCGCTCCTGCGGATCGTGCTGGCCAAGCACGCTCAGATCGGCGTAGAGCATCTGCTCGGCCACCGCGGGGATGACGGGCTCGAGCCCGATGTCCGCCCAGCTGCCGCGCGCGCCCAGGCCCGCCGCGTCGAAGGCTTGACGGGCCTGCGCGCGCCACTGCTGGTGCAGCTCGATCAGCGCCTGCGCGACCACCGCCGCGCCGATGTCGCCATAGGGCATGGCCAGCAGCGGCGGGACGGTCGCGAACAGCGCGGTGGCATGGGCGTCGAAGCGACGCGCCAGATCGGCGGCCACCGCCAGACGCAGCTGATCCCGCGCCGAGCCGCCGAGGTGCACCAGCAGGCTTTTCATCAGCGGTGCCCGATGCAGGCTCGCTACTCGACCGCGACCTGGCGGCTGCGCGCGCCGGCGCGCTTGGGCATCACCAGCGTCAGCACGCCGTCCTCGAGCTTGGCGCTGCTCGCCGTCTCATCGACGTCGCAGGCCAGCGTGAAGCTGCGCGAGGCACGGCCGCGGTAGGTCTCGCGCACCAGCGCGCGGCCCTTGGCGTCCTTCTCCTCGCGGTCACGCCGCACCTCGGCCGCGATCGCGACGCGGTTGCCATCGATCTCGACGCGCACATCGTCCTTCTTCGCGCCCGGGATCTCGGCGCGCACGGTGTAGGCCTTGTCGGTCTCGTCCACGTCGATGCGGATCTCGCCGAGCGGCTCGCCGGTCGGTGGCGTGTGCAGCATGAAGCGGCGGAACATCTCCGGAAACATGTCGTCAATGCGGGTCAGGGAGCTCATGGATGCCTCCTTGGTGGCGGGTGGAACGTTTTCAGTCTAGGAGTCACGCCGCTGAAAGTCTTGCTCTGAATCAAGAATCAGCACGGCGCGGTGCCGCAACGTCGCCGGGCGAACGATCATCGGAGCCATGTGGACGCTGCCATCCCCCTGGCAGGCCTGCACCGTCGCCGCCGACGTGCACTGGGCCGGCTTCGGCTCGACCGCCGGCATCGAGACACGCCGCCGCCAGCGGCTCGCCGCGCTGATGGCGGCGGCCCGGCGCTCGCCGCTGTACCGCGAGCGCTTCGCGCGCCATGGCGACGCCTTCGAGCAGCAGCCCCCCATCACCAAGGCCGAGCTGATGGCGCGCTTCGACGACTGGGTCTGCGACCCGCGCATCACCCTTGCCGGCGTGCAGGCCTTCCTCGCCGACGCGCGCCGCATAGGCACCCCCTTCGCGGGCGACCACACGGTCTGGGAGAGTTCAGGCAGCAGCGGCGTGCCGGGCATCTTCGTGCAGGACGCCGCCGCGATGGCGGTCTACGACGCGCTCGAGGCGCTGCGCCGCCCCCGCCCCTGGAACCCCTGGGCCGAGGCCTTCGGCGAGCCCCCCCGCACCGCCTTCGTCGGGGCCACCGGCGGCCATTTCGCGAGCACGGTCTCGGTCGAGCGCCTGCGCCGCCTCGTGCCCGGCCTCGCCGGCCGGCTGCGGGGTTTCTCCTTCCTGCAGCCGACCGCCGATCTGGTGCGCGCGCTGAACCGCTGGCAACCCAGCGTGGTCGCGACCTACCCGACCGCGGCGCTGCTGCTGGCCGAGGAGCAGGCGGCCGGCCGGCTGCGGCTGCGGCTGCGCGAGCTGTGCACCGGGGGCGAGGCGCTCGGCGACGCGCTGCGCGGCGCGATCGCCACGCGCTTCGGCTGCCCGGTGCACGCGAGCTACGGCGCGTCCGAGTTCCTCGCGCTCGCCGCCGAATGCCCGCGGCGCCGGCTGCACCTGAACGCCGACTGGGTGCTGCTGGAGGCGGTCGACGCCCACGGCCGGCCGGTGCCTCCGGGCACGACCGGGGCCCGCACGCTGCTGAGCAACCTGGCCAACCACGTGCAACCGCTGATCCGCTACGAGCTCGGCGACCGGCTGCGCTTCGACGCCGCGCCCTGCCCCTGCGGCCTGCCGCTGCCGGTCATCGAGGTGCAGGGCCGCGTCGACGACGCGCTGCTGCTGCACGACCGGCACGGCCGGTCGGTACGGCTGCTGCCGCTGGCGCTCAGCACCGTGCTCGAGGACGAGGCCGGCGTGTTCAGCTTCCAGCTGCTCCAGCGCGGTCCGCGCACCTTGCAGCTGTGCGTCGGCGGCGACGCGGCCGCGCTCGCGCGGGCCCGTGCGGCGCTGCAGGCCTATCTGCGACAGCAGGGGCTGGACGGGCTGCGGCTGCAGGCCGCCTGCGGGCCGCCCGCGGTGCGCGGGCGCAGCGGCAAGCTGCCGCGCGTGGTGCGCTGCGGGCCGCTGTCGCCCGGCGTCAGGCCACCGGATCTTGCTCAAGATCAGCCCCGCGGGGCGCCAACGCGCGCATAGTTGCGCTGTCGCCCTCGTTTCGACTGGAGATCTGCCATGGCCGCGAGTCCCTCCGTCCCCACCGCCGCACCGCCGGGCCTCGAGGCCGTCCTGCCGCTGTTCGAGGCCCATGGCGCGATGTGGAGCCAGTATTTCGCGATGCAGGCCGCGCTGCTCGCCCCCTGGGCCGAGTGGCAGTGCGCCTGGTGGCGGGCCTGCGGCCTGCCGGCTGACACACTGCCGCTGTGGAACGGCGCGCCGGTGGGGGGCGATCCCCTGCCTTGAGCGGGCGGACGCGCCCGTCCCTCGCTTGCGCCCGATGCCCCCCGCGCCCTCCGCGCCCGTCTTCAGCGCCCGTGGCCTCACCAAGACCTATGGCGAAGGGCCGAGCGCGGTGCACGCGCTGCGCGGTGTCGATCTCGACGTGCACCCCGGCGAGTTCGTCGTGCTGCTCGGCGCCTCGGGCAGCGGCAAGTCGACGCTGCTGAACATCCTCGGCGGCCTCGACACCGCCAGCGGCGGCAGCGCACGCTGGCGCGACCATGACCTGACCCGCGCCAGCGACGCCGAGCTGACGGCCTACCGCCGCGAGCATGTCGGCTTCGTGTTCCAGTTCTACAACCTGATCCCGAGCCTGACGGCGCGCGAGAACGTCGCGCTGGTCACCGACCTCGTCGACGAGCCGATGGCCCCCGAGGACGCACTGGCCCAGGTCGGCCTCGAGCAGCGCCTCGACCACTTCATCTCGCAGCTCTCCGGCGGCGAGCAGCAACGCGTCGCGATCGCGCGCGCGATCGCCAAGCGCCCCGACGTGCTGCTGTGCGACGAGCCCACCGGCGCGCTCGACTGCGCCACCGGTCTGCGCGTGCTCGAGGCGATCGACGCGGTCAACCGCGAACTCGGCACGACGACGATCGTGATCACGCACAACGCGCCGATCGCCTCCATGGCCGACCGCGTGCTGCGCCTGGCCGACGGGCGCATCGTCGAAGACCGCCGCAACACCGAGCGCCTGCCGGCCTCGGCACTGTCCTGGTGAGGCGATGCGGGCGCTGCACATCAAGCTCTGGCGCGACTTGAAACGCCTGCGCGGGCAGGTCGTGACCATCGCGCTGGTGGTGGCCTGCGGCGTCGCCGGCTTCGTCGGCGCGTTCTCGACGCATGCCTCGCTCGAGGCCTCGCGCGACCGCTACTACCGCGACGCCGCCTTCGCCGACGTCTTCGGCGCGGTGCGCCGCGCGCCGCTGGCGCTGCGCGAGCGCCTCGCCGCGATCGACGGCGTCGCCGCGCTGCGCCTGGACACCGCCTTCGACACCCAGCTCGACCTGCCCGGCGTGCTGCAGCCGCTGACCGGGCGCATCGTCGGCCTCGAGATCGGCCGGCGCGAGACGGTCAACCGCCTGTCGCTGCGCAGCGGCCGCTGGCCCGAGCGCGGCGCAGCCAGCGAGGTGCTGGTCAACGACCGCTTCGCGACGCTGCGCGGGCTGGCCCCCGGCGCGACCGTGGCCGCGCTGCTGAACGGACGGCGCGAGACGCTGCGCATCGTCGGCACCGTCGCCTCGCCAGAATACGTCTACGCGACCCGCGGCGGCGGCCCCGACGACGAGTGGTTCGGCGTGCTGTGGCTCGACGCCGAGCGCGTCGCGAGCGCCTTCGCGATGGAAGGCTCCTTCAACCGCGTCGCGCTGCGGCTCGCGCCGGGCGCGAGCGAGGCGCGCGTGATCGACGCGCTCGACCGCCTGCTCGAGCCCTACGGATCGACCGGCGCGGTGGGCCGCGACCGCCAGCTCTCGGCGATGATCGTCGACAACGAGCTGCGCCAGCAGCAGGTGCTCGGCACGGTGCTGCCAGGCATCTTCCTCGCGGTCGCGGCCTTCATCCTCAACGTGGTGCTGGCCCGCCAGGTCGCAACCCAGCGCCCGCAGATCGCGGCGCTGAAGGCGCTGGGCTACCGCGACACCGAGATCGCCGGCCACTACCTGCTGCTGGCCGTCGCGATCGCCGCGGTCGGCATCGTGATCGGCTGGATCGGCAGCCACTGGCTGGGGCGCGGCATGGTGTGGCTGTACGCCGAGGTGTTCCGCTTCGACGCGCTGTCCTACCGCACCGTGCCGGCGGTGGCGCTGAGTGCGGCGCTGGCGGTCGCGCTGGCGGCGGCCCTCGGCGCGCTGACCGCGATCCGCTCGGTCGTGCGCCTGTCGCCGGCCCAGGCAATGCAGGCGCCGACGCCACCGCGCTACCGGCAGACCCTGCTCGAGCGGCTGGCCGACGCGACGGCCCGGGTCTCGGGGCGGACACGCCGCCTGGCGCCAGCCGTGCTGATGGTGCTGCGCAACCTCGAGCGCCGGCCGCTGCGCGCCGTGCTGACGGTCTGCGGCATCGCGGCGGCGGTCGCGCTGCAGGTCTCGGGCCTGTTCTGGAACGACACGATCGCGCGCATCGTCGACGTGCAGTTCCGCCAGGTCCAGCAGGGCGACCTGCTGCTGGACTTCCAGGAACCGCTCGACATCGCCGTGCAGCACGAGCTGCTGCGCCTGCCGGGCATCCTCGAGGCCGAACTGTGGCGCAGCGAACCGGTGCGCATCGCCGCCGGGCGCCAGCGCATCGACACCGCGCTGACCGGGCTCGCAGGCTCGCCGCGCCTGATGCGGCTGGTCGACGCCGAAGGCGGTGCCCAGCCACCGCCGGCCGAGGGCGTGGTGCTGAGCGCGCTGCTGGCACGCCAGCTCGGCGTGACGGTCGGTGATGCCGTCGAGATCGAGTTCCGGCTCTGGCACCGGCACCGCGTCAGCCAGCCGGTGGTCGGCATCGTGCACACGCTGTTCGGCCGCCAGGCCTACCTGCGGCTCGACGCGCTCAACCGCCTGGCCGGCGACGGCGACGGCGCCAGCGACGCCGCGCTGCGCATCGATCCGCGCCAGCGCGAGGCCTTCTTCCAGGCCGTGAAGGCCACACCGCGGATCGCCGCAGTGTTCGACAAGTCGGGCGCACTCGCCAGCTTCGAGAAGACGACGGCGCGCAACATCGGCTACTTCACCGCGGTGCTGACGCTGTTCGCGGTGGCGATGGCGGTCGGCATCACCTACAACGCGGCGCGCGTGGCGCTGTCCGAGCGTGCCTGGGAGCTGGCCAGCCTGCGCGTGATGGGCATGACCCGCGCCGAGGTCTCGACGCTGCTGCTCGCGGAGCTGGCCCTGGAGCTGCTGCTGGCGCTGCCGCTCGGCGCCTGGCTGGGCTATGGTCTGGCGAACGGCCTGATGCGGGCGATGCAGTCCGACGAGATCGACTTCCCGGTGGTGATCGATCCGTCGACCTACGGCCTGGCGGCGCTCACGGTGCTGGCCGCCGGCATCCTCAGCGCCCTGGTGGTGCGCCAACGCATCGACCACCTCGACCTGGTCGCAGTGCTGAAGGTGCGCGAATAGACAACCGGATCGCAGGCTCCCTGGAACCCATGCCATGACACCCGGCCCCAAGAGATCGCGCCACCACCTCGGCGGGGCCGCCCTGCTGTTCGCGGCCGCGGCCGCCCTGACCTGGGCCTTCTGGCCGCGGGCGATCGAGGTCGAGCTCGCCCAGGCACGGCTCGGCCGCTTCGAGCAGACCCTCGAGGAGGACGGCCGCCTGCGCGCCGTGCACCGCTACGTGATCAGCGCCCCGGTCGCGAGCACGCTGCTGCGGCCCACGCTGAAGGTCGGCGACCGGGTCGAGGCCGGCGAGGTGGTGGCCCAGCTCGTGCCGCTGCCGCCGCAGATGATCGATGCGCGCTCGCGCAGCGTCCTGCAGGAGCGTGTCGGCGGCGCCGCGGCGGCGCATGCCGCGGCCCGTGCCCAGCTCGGCCAGGCGCAGGCGGCGGCCGAGCGCGCCACGCTCGAGGCGCAGCGGGTCGAGCGGCTGGCCGGCGAGCAGTTCGTCTCGCCGGCCGCCCAGGACGAGACCCGACTGGCCCTGCAGGTCCAGCGCCGGGCGCTCGAATCCGCCCAGGCACAGCTGCACCAGGCCGAGCATGCGCTGGCCGAGGCCCGCGCGGCGCTGCAGCGCGCCGAGGGGCGCGGCGAGCGGGCCACCGGCCTGTGGGCCGTGACCGCCCCGGTGGCGGGGCGCATCGTGCGGCTGCCGCACGAGAGCGCCACGGCCGTGCAGCCCGGCGAGCCGCTGGTGGACATCGCCGACACCGAGCGCCTGGAGGCGGTGATCGACGTGCTCTCGAGCGACGCGCTGCGCGTGAAGGTCGGCGCGCCGGTGCGGCTCGCGCTCGGCAGCGGGCTGCCGGAGCTGGCCGGGCGCGTCGAGCGCGTCGAGCCGGTCGCCTTCACCAAGATCTCGGCGCTGGGCATCGAGGAGCAGCGCGTCAACCTGATCGTGACGCCTACCGCAGCCCCGCCCGCGTCGCTCGGCGACGGCTACCGCGTCGACGCCAGCATCTCGCTCGAGGCCCATGACGGCGCCCTGCTCGTGCCCACCGGGGCGCTGCTGCGCGACGGCAGCACCTGGTCGGTGCTCGTGGCCGAGGACGGCCGGGCACGCCGGCGCCCGGTCGAGCTGGCCGGCCGCAACGGGGACTGGGCCTGGCTGCGCGGCGGACTCCAGCCGGCGGAGCAGGTCGTGCTGTACCCGGGTGCCTCGATCACCGACGGACAGCGCATCCGCGCACGCGGGAGCCCCCGATGAGCCGCATCCTGATCCTCCAGGGCCATCCCGACCCGGACCCCGGTCACTTCGGCCATGCGCTGGCGAGCGCCTATGCCGAGGCCGCCCGCGCGGCCGGTCACACGGTCGAGACCGTCACCGTCGCGACGCTGGACTTCCCGCTGCTGCGCAGCCCGCAGGAATGGCAGCACGGCGTGCTGCCCGCCGCGCTGCGTCCGGTGCAGGACGCAATCACGCGCGCCGAGCACCTGGTGCTGTTCTTCCCGCTGTGGCTGGGCGGCATGCCGGCGCTGCTCAAGGGCCTGCTCGAGCAGGTGCTGCGGCCCGGCTTCGCGATCGGCCCCGGCAACCCGCTGACCGGGCCGAAGCCGCTGGCCGGGCGCTCGGCGCGCGTGGTCGTGACCCTGGGCATGCCGGCGCCGATCTACCGCTGGCTGTACCGTGCCCACGGCCTGAAGGCGCTGAAGCGCAACATCCTCGGCTTCGTCGGCATCGCGCCGGTGCGCGAGACGCTGATCGGCTCGGTCGAGGGCTCGGACGCGGCGCGCCGGCGCTGGCTCGCGACGCTGGCGCGACTGGGCGCCGCGGGTGCATGATCGTCGACACGATCCGCAGCGACAGGAGGCCCGCCCCATGACGACCGACGCCACCACCCCGCCCGAGGGCGATTTCGCCCGGCTGATCGATGAGCAGCTCGAGCTCGCGGCCGCCAAGTTGCCGGCGCTCGAACCCGCGGTCGTGCACCCCTCGCCGGAGGACCATGACGAACTGCCGCTGCCCCACCCGACGCTCGAGGATGTGCTGCTCGGCAAGGCCGAGGCCAGCGCACAGATGCTCGAC
>DATMJX010000337.1:0-26279 GCA_035553715.1 Methylibium sp. | reverse complement strand
CCGCATAGTCGGGCTTGTTCCTGTCAACCCACCAAGGATGCCACGATGAAATTCCGCCCCCTGCTGCTGGCCGTCTGCGCCACCACCCTCGTCGCCACCGGCTGCGGCTCGCTGATGGAAGAGCCCGTTGCCGTCGTGAAGGACGGCGAGCTGCCCATCCCGGCCGACTACAAGAGCTGGCCCAAGTTCCTGTCGGCGGTGCAGCGTCCCGACGCCAAGCAGGTCCGCGAGATCTACATGAACCCGGTGGCCGCCCAGGCCGGCGCGGGCACCGCCTTCGGCAACGGCAGCGTGTTCGTGATGGAAAACTACGCCGCCAAGGCCAAGGCCGACGGCACGCTGGAGACCGGCCCGGACGGCAAGCTCGTCAAGGGGGACCTGCTGCGCGTGTTCGTGATGGGCAAGCACAAGGGCTGGGGCGCCGACGTCCCGGAGAACCTCGCGACCGGCAACTGGGTCTATGCGACCTACCTGGCCGATGGCAAGAAGGGGCCCGAGCCGGCTGCCGCCTGCCGCGGCTGCCACGCGCCGCTGAAGGACAAGGACTTCGTGTTCCGCTACGACGAGCACTTCGCGCAGAAGAAGAGCGGCGGCTACTGACGCCACACGCCGATGCTCGCGCGGCGCGCGCTGCTGCTGGCCGGCCTCGCGCTGGCGCGGCCGGCGCGCGGCGAGCGCTGGGCGCACGGCCTGCTCTGGCGCGTCGCCGCCGCGGACGGCGGCGCGCCCAGCCACCTGTTCGGCACGCTGCACGTCGACGACCGCGCCGCCAAGGATTTCGCCGCCCCGGTGCTCGCCGCACTGGCCGCGGCGCGGCTGTTCCGCCCCGAGTTCAACAGCGACCCTGCGAGCGGCCGCGTGTTCGCCGCCGCCACCCAGCTGCCGCCCGGGCCCGGCCTGCGCGAGCTGGCAGGCGCGGCGCTGTTCGAGCGCGTCGCCGGCCTGTTGGCGGTGCACTACGGCCTGCCCCCCGCCGCCACCGACCGGCTCAAGCCCTGGGCCGCCTTCCTGCAGCTCAGTCAGCCGCCGCGCTCCCCGGGCGAGACGGTCGATGCAGCGCTCGAGCGGCGAGCCCGCGCGCTCGGCCTGCCGGTGCAGCCGATGGAGACCGTGCAGGAGCAGATCGCCGCGCTCGAGGCCCTCGAGCTGTCGGCGCAGCTGACGCTGCTGGACGCGCAGTCCCGGCAGCACGACGCCAGCGGCGCGGCGCTGGCCACGTGGCGCGCGCTCTACCTGGCGCAAGACCTCGCCGGCCTGGCGCGCGCCCAGCGCGCGCTCGGCGACGATGCGGAGACGGTGCAGGCACTCGACACGCTGCTCGAGCACCTGCTCTACCGGCGCAGCGAGCACATGGCCCTCGCGCTGGCGGCCGATCTGCGGCACGGCGGCGTGTTCGTCGCGGTCGGCGCACTGCACCTGCACGGCGAGCGCGGCTTGCCGGCGCTGCTGGCGCGGCAAGGACTGCGGGTCGAGCCGCTCGGCTGAGCGCGTCAGCTCAGCCGCCGTGCAGCACGCCGCGCTCGAGCCGCGCTCGCCGCTGGCAGCGCGCCGCCAGGTCCTCGTCGTGGGTCACGACGACATAGGCGGTGCCACGCTCGCGGGCCAGCTCGAGCATCAGCGCGAACACCGCGTTGGCGCTGCCGCGGTCGAGGTTGCCGGTGGGCTCGTCGGCCAGCACGCAGGCCGGCCGCGTGACGAGCGCGCGCGCCACCGCGACGCGCTGGCGCTCGCCGCCGGAGAGCTCGGCCGGCCGGTGTGCGCAGCGCGCCGCCAGGCCCACCGCGGCCAGGATCGCCGCCGCCTCGGCGTGGGCCTGCTCGCGCGGCTGGCGGCGGATCAGCAGCGGCATCGCGACGTTGTCGAGCGCACTGAACTCCGGCAGCAGGTGGTGGAACTGGTAGACGAAGCCGAGGTGGCGGTTGCGCCAGGCCCCCTGGGCCGCCGCGTCGAGTGTCGCGAAGTCGCGCCCCATCAGCGTCACGCGCCCGGCGCTCGGCGCATCCAGGCCGCCGAGCAGGTGCAGCAGCGTGCTCTTGCCCGAGCCCGAGGCGCCGACCACCGCCAGCGTCTCGCCGCGCGCGACCTGCAGGTCCACGCCCTGCAGCACGGCGACGTCGAGCCCGCCTTCGGTATAGCGCTTGTGCAGCCCGCGCGCCGCGAGCACGGGCTCGGCCACCGCCGGGCCGCCTCCCGGCGGCTGCGCCTCCCCGGCGGAGATCGGCTCGCGCAGCTCGCGCGACGAGGGGGTCGCGTCACTCATAGCGCAAAGCCTGGGCCGGCTGCACGCGGCTGGCGCGCCAGCTCGGGTACAGCGTCGCGACGAAGGCCAGCGCCAGCGAGATCAGCCCGATCGGCACGATGTCGGCGGCCTGCGGGTCGCTCGGCATGCGGCTGATCAGGTAGATGCTGCCGGGCAGGAAGCTGGCGTTGAACAGGCGCTCGAGCGCCGGCACGATCACGTCGATGTTGAAGGCCACCGCCAGGCCGAGCGCGAGCCCGCCGAGCGTGCCGATCACGCCGGCCGCCGCGCCCTGCACGATGAAGATGCCCATCACCGAACGCGGGCTCGCGCCGAGCGTGCGCAGGATCGCAATGTCGGCCTGCTTGTCGGTGACGGTCATCACCAGCATGCTGACCAGGTTGAAGGCGGCGACCGCGACGATCAGCGTCAGGATGATGAACATCATGCGCTTCTCGAGCTGCACCGCGTCGAACCAGTTGCGGTTGGTGCGGGTCCAGTCGCGCACGACGACCTGCGGGCCGAGCTGCAGCGCCAGCTCGCCGGCGACGCGGCGCGCGTCCTGCTGGTCGGCCAGGCGCAGCTGCACGCCGAGCGGGCCCTCGGTGCGGAACAGCCGCGCCGCATCGTCGATGTGGATCAGCGCAAGGCCGCTGTCGTACTCGTAGTGGCCCGAATCGAAGGTCCCGACCACCGTCATCTGCTTGAGCCGCGGCACCACGCCGGCCGGCGTGACCTGGCCGTTGGGCGTGACCAGCGTGACCGCATCGCCGACGCGCACGCCGAGCGTGCGCGCCAGCTCGCCGCCGAGCACGATGCCCCAGCCGCCCGGCAGCAGCTTCGCGAAGGCGCCGTCCCTGAGCTGGGCGGCCAGCGGCGTGACCCTGGGCTCCTCGGCCGGGTCGATGCCGCGCACGAGGGTGCCGCGCATGTCCTCGCCGCGCGCGATCAGCGCCTGCGCCGAAATGAAGGGGGCGGCGCCGCGCACCTCGGGGCGGCGCTGCGCCTCGGCGGCGAGCGCATGCCAGTCGGGCAGCGCGGTGCCGGTGGCGTCGAACAGCTCGATGTGCGCGATCACGCTGAGCATGCGGTCGCGCACCTCCTTCTGGAAGCCGTTCATCACCGACAGCACGATGATCAGCGCCGCCACGCCGAGCGCGATGCCCAGCATCGACACGCCCGAGATGAAGGAGATGAAGCCGTTGCGCCGCCCGCCGCGCCCGGCACGGGTGTAGCGCCAGCCGACCAGGAGTTCGTAGGGAGCCTGCATGCGCGCCGCATGCTAACCGAGCGGCCCGCGCGGCCCGGTCCCGGCGATCTCCGGCTAGAAGCCCGCGGCGAGCTCGGCCGCGCGCGCCGCGGCGGCCCGCCGGCCCTCGGGCGCGAGCAGCGTGCCCTCGACGCGCAGCACCGCGGGCTCGGCGATGCCGATCGATTCGAGCCAGATCCGCAGATAGGACTCCTGCGCCTCCCAGCGCGCGAACGGCGAGTCGCCCGAGAAATCGAGCCCACGCGCGAGGATCAGCGCGGCCTTGCAGCCGCCGAGCAGGCCGCGCAGGCCGTGCTCGTCGAAGCTGAACAGCAGATCCTTCTGCGACACCGCGTCGATCAGGTGCTTGAGCTTGTAGGGGATGCCCCAGTTCCACATCGGCGTCGAGATCACGAGGTGGTCGGCCTCGCGGAAGGGCCGCGCCAGCGCGCCCAGCCGTTCCCACAGCGCCACCTCCGCCGGCGTGCGCTCGCGCCCCTCGAGCGCGGCGTACTTGGCCTCGAGGGCCACGCCGTCGAACTCAGGGAGATCGAGATCCCACACGTCCAGGGTCGTGATGCGCGCGTCCGGGTGGCGGCGCCGGTAGGCGTCGAGGAAGGTCCGCGAGACTTCGATCGAGGCGGAGCGCTGCTTGCGCGGGGAGGCTTCGATGTAGAGCAGGTGTGTCATGGGCGGGCAGCCTAGCAGCGCCCTCCGGGGCACCGGGACGAAGGGGCTTCCCCGGCCCTGGCATGGACGCCGGTGCCCGCCCCCAGAGGCAACGCTAGGTCGTCGTCGCGAAATAGCCCGGGCGCAGCTTCAGCTCGTTGACGGCCCAGGGATCGGCCTGGCCCAGCTTGGCCAGCGCCGCCAGGATGCGGTGCTTGGACGCCAGCACCGGCGCCAGCCGCAGCCCGGCGAAAGCCTGCAAGCCGTGCAGCTTGTCGAGCCGCGAGGGGCGGTCCACGGCGATGACCAGCCGCGGCCCGTCGATCATCAACGGCAGCGCGCGCGCCGCCACCGCGGCCTTGAACGGCAGCTTGGTCACCGCCTCGGGGTCGATCGGGAAGCGCTCCAGGTCGACCAGCGGGTAGCCCATCTTGTGGGCCAGCGCGGTCTGCAGGTCGCTGCGCGACAGCAGCCCGGCGGCCACCAGCCGCTCGCCGAGCGGGCGCTCGTTCGAGGGCTCGGCGAGCGCGCGATCGAGCTGCTCGGACGTCAGGAAACCGAGCTGCAGCAGCGAGGCCCCGAGCGGTTGAACCGGCTTGCGGTCCTGCTCGGCCAGGGCCGCGATCAGCGCATCGGGCGTGGCGACCCAGTGGCGCGCCGCGACCTCCTCGGCCGAGGCGCCGAACTCGCAGCGGCTGTAGGCCGAGCGCGGCACCAGCATGCGCTGCACCGAGCGGTCGCCCTCGACCGGCGCGAACAGGTAGAGCGCCTCGTCGGATTCGATGTGGCCGAGCGTGCGGCCCTCGAGCAGCGCGCCGGTCTGCGTCAGCTGCAGCCGGTAGCCGCGCTCCTGGGCGGCGGCCGGCACGCGCTCGATCGGCACGCCGGCACGCCGCGCCGCCGGCACCAGCGGCTCGAGCAGCGTCAGGCGCACGAAGCGCTCGAACGGCAGTTGCACCGCCGCGCCGGTGCTCGAGGCCCGGAAGCTCAGGCTGCGCGCCGCCGGGTCGATCGCGAGCAGCTCGCCCTCGACCGCCGCGCCGTTGCGCGTCTCGATGCGGCAGCGCTGTGCCCCGTCGCCCACCGCCGCCTGGTGACGCCAGGCGAACGGCGGCGTCGGCCACTGCCACGTGTCGAGCGGGGCCGAATCGATGCGGGGAAAGGGGGTGGCGGAGGGAGGCAAGGCGGCTCGGCTCGGTGCGGTGAAATTCCGGCCAACAGCTTAGCCGCTGCTCCGCCGCCCAGGTAGTCGGGCCGCACCGCAGGCACCGGGATAATGTCGCGATGCAGCTCGTGATCCCCTTTGCCGCGCCACCGCCGGACGCTCCGGCCGAGGCGCTCGCCGGGCTCGCGCTGCCCCATTTGCGGGCCTTGCTGCCCGCGCTCGTTCCGACCGAGCGCAACGAGGGGGACGCCTACCAGCTGTCGCCGCCGCACGAGCGCGTGCTCGCGCAGGCCTGGGGCTGGGAGGGCGGCGACGGCGCCCTGCCCTTCGCCGCGCAGGCCGCGGCCGCCGACGGCCTGGACCCGGGCGACCTCGCCTGGGGGCTGCTGAGCCCGGTGCACTGGCAGGTCGGCCGCGAGCACCTGACGATGGGCGACCCCGAGGCGCTCGGCCTCGACGCGGCGGAATCGCGCGCCTTCCTCGATGCGCTGCGTCCGCTGTTCGAGAGCGAAGGCTGGCTGTGTGCCTGGGGCGCGCCGACGCGCTGGTACCTCGCGCACGAGTCGCTGGACGGCCTGCCGACCGCCTCGCTCGCGCGCGTGGTCGGGCGCAACCCGGACCTGTGGCTGCCGGACGCACCGCAGGCCCGGTCGCTGCGGCGGCTCGTCAGCGAGGTGCAGATGCTGCTGTACACCCACCCGCTCAACACGGCGCGCGAGGCGCGCGGCGCGCTGCCGCTCAACAGCGTGTGGCTGAGCGGCTGCGGCGCCCGCCAGCCCGAGGCGCGGGCGCCCTTGCGCGTGCTCGATGCGCTGCGCGCGCCGGCGCTGCAGGGCGACCTCGCGGGCTGGCGCGCCGCCTGGGGCGCCCTCGATGGCGGCGTGCTGGCCGAGGCGCGTGCCGCCGGTGGCTGCACGCTGACTCTGTGCGGCGAGCGCCACGCCCAGACCTTCGCGCCGCGCCCGCGCAGCTGGCTGCGGACGCTGCGCGCGCGCCTGGGTGCGGTCGATCCGATCGACTGGCTGAAGGCGCTCTGAGCCATGCAGATCAGCGTGCGCGACGTGCCGCCGCGGGCTGCCTGGGCGCTGGAGCAGGCCGGCCTGCACCCGCTGCTCGCGCGGCTGTACGCGGGCCGCGGCATCGCCTCGGCCGCGGAGCTCGACGACGGCCTGGCGCGGCTGCTGGACCCGTCCGGGCTGGCCGGCGCGGCCGCGGCGGCACGGCTGCTCGCCGATGCGCTGCAGCACCGGCGCCGCATCGTCGTCGTGGCCGACTACGACTGCGATGGCGCGACCGCCTGCACCGTGGCCTTGCGCGGCCTCGCGCTGCTCGGCGCCGAGCGCTCGACGCTCGGCTACGTGGTGCCGGACCGCCAGGTGCACGGCTACGGGCTGACGCCGGCGATCGTCGATCTCGCGCTCGAACAGCGCCCGGAGCTGCTGCTCACGGTCGACAACGGCATCGCCAGCCTCGAGGGCGTCGCGCACGCCAAGGCCAGCGGCCTCGACGTGCTGATCACCGACCACCACCTGCCGGCGCTGCACGAGGGGGTGGTGCGGCTGCCGACGGCCGACGTGATCGTCAACCCGAACCAGCCGGGCTGCGGCTTCGCGAGCAAGGCGCTGGCCGGCGTCGGCGTGATCTTCTACGTGCTGCTCGCGACACGCGCCGAGCTGCGCGCGCGCGGCGCCTTCGCCGCCGACGCGCAGCCGCGGCTCGACACGCTGCTCGACCTGGTCGCGCTCGGCACCGTGGCCGACGTGGTGCGGCTCGACGCCAACAACCGCCGGCTGGTCGCGCAAGGGCTCAAGCGCATCCGCAGCGGGCGCATGCAGCCGGGCGTCGCGGCGCTGTTCGCGGCGGCCGGGCGCGCACCGGCGCAGGCCAGCGCCTTCGACTTCGGCTTCGCGCTCGGCCCGCGCCTGAACGCCGCCGGGCGGCTCGAGAACATGACGCTCGGCATCGAATGCCTGCTCAGCGACGATGCCGGCCGCGCGACCGAGCTCGCAACCCAGCTCGACGCGATCAACCGCGAGCGCCGCGAGGTCGAGGACGGCATGCGCGAGCAGGCCGAGGCCATGCTCGAGCGGCTGATGCCCGCCGGCACGCCGCCGCCCGCGCTGGTGCTCTACGACCCGGACTTCCACGAAGGCGTGGTCGGCATCGTCGCGGCCCGGCTCAAGGACCGGCTGCACCGTCCGACCTTCGTGTTCGCGCGCGGCCGCGACGGGCTGCTCAAGGGCTCGGGCCGCTCGATCGCCGGATTCCACCTGCGCGATGCGCTCGACCTGGTCAGCAAGCGGCACCCGGCGCTGCTGCGGCGCTTCGGCGGCCATGCGATGGCCGCCGGCGCGACGCTGGCCGAGGCCGACTTCGCGACCTTCGCCGACGCCTTCACCCAGGTCGCCGGCGCGGGGCTCGACGCCGCGACGCTGGCGCGCCGGGTGCTGACCGACGGCGCCCTCGACGCGCAGTGGTTCGCGCCCGAGACCGTGCGCGCGCTCGACGCGCAGGTCTGGGGGGCCGGCTTCGAGCCGCCGCTGTTCGCCGACGAGGTCGAGGTGGTCTCGCAGCGCCTGCTCAAGGACAAGCACCTGAAGCTCGCGCTGCGCCACGCCGGCGCCGTGCGCGAGGCGGTCTGGTTCGGCCGCACCGAGCCGCTGCCCGATCGCGTGCGCTTGGCCTACCGGCTGAGCCTGGACAGCTGGCAGGGCCGCGAGCGGGTGCAGATGCTGGTCGAGGCGGCCGAAGGCTGAGCCCGGCGCGGGGCCGGACGCGGGCCGCTACAGTCCGCCACGATGGACGTCCCGCTGGCCCGCCTCGCCGCACGACTCGCCGCCCGCCTGCTGATGGGCCTGGCGGTCGTCGTCTCCGTGCGGGCCACCGAGCTGCCGGTCGAGCCGCTGCGCACCGCGGTCGTCGCCGACGGCCTCGAGCGCCCCTGGGCGCTCGCCTTCCTGCCCGACTTCGCGAACCGCGGCCTGATGCTGGTCAGCGAGAAGTCGGGGCGTCTGCGCCTGGTCGGCCGCGACGGCCGCGTGTCGGCACCGATCGCCGGCCTGCCGCCGGTCGACGAGCGCGGCCAGGGCGGGCTGTTCGACGTCGCGCTGCACCCGGGCTTCGCGGTCAACCGCTGGGTCTACTGGAGCTATGCCGAGGCGGCCGCCGACGGCCGGGGCAACAGCACCGCGGTCGCGCGCGGCCGGCTCGACGCCGAGGCGCTGCGGCTCAGCGAGGTGCAGGTGATCTTCCGCCAGGCGCCGAAGTTCGACTCGACCGCGCATTTCGGCTCGCGGCTCGTGTTCGCGCGCGACGGCACGCTGTTCGTCACGCTCGGCGACCGCTACCGCCGCCGCGACGACGCGCGCACGCTCGACACCCACCATGGCAAGGTCGTGCGCCTCACCGACGAGGGCGGCGTGCCCGGCGGCAACCCCTTCATCGGCCGCCCCGGCGCGCGGCCCGAGATCTGGTCCGTCGGCCACCGCAACGTCCAGGGCGCGACGCTGCACCCGGTGAGCGGCGAGCTGTGGGTGCACGAGCATGGCCCGCAGGGTGGCGACGAACTCAACGTCGCGCGCGCCGGCGCCGACCACGGCTGGCCGACCATCACCTACGGCCGCGAGTACATGAGCAACGCGGTGATCGGCGAAGGCAGCTCGCGTCCTGGCATCGCCGCGCCGCTGACCTACTGGGTGCCCTCGATCGCGCCCAGCGGCATGGCCTTCGTCGCCAGCGACGCGCGCCACCCGGCCTGGCGCGGCCAGCTGCTGATCGGCGCGCTGCGCGCGCGCCAGCTGGTGCGCCTCGAGCTCGACGGCGAGCGCGTGCTGCGCGAGCACCGCCACCCCGTCGGCGCGCGCGTGCGCGACGTGCGCCAGGCGCCCGATGGCACGATCTACCTGCTGACCGACGAATCGAACGGCCGGCTGCTGCGCGTCGAGCCCTGATGCGCATCCTGATCGTCGAGGACGACCGCCTGCTCGGCGACGGACTGGCCGCCGGGCTGCGCAGCCTGGGCTTCGCGATCGACTGGTTCACCGACGGCGGCCAGGCGGACGCCGCCCTCGCGACCACCCCCTACGACGCGGTCGTGCTCGACCTCGGCCTGCCCGGCGGCGACGGGCTGCAATGGCTGGCGCGCTGGCGCGCCCGCGCCCAGGCGCTGCCGGTGCTGATCCTGACCGCGCGCGACGGCGTGCAGCAGCGCATCCTCGGGCTCGACGCCGGCGCCGACGACTACCTCGTCAAGCCGATCGAGACCGCCGAGCTCGCCGCGCGGCTGCGCGCGGTGCTGCGCCGCAGCCATGGCCGGCCCGAGCCGCTGTGGACCCATGGCGCGCTCGAGTTCCGCCCGGCCGACAAGACGGTGCGCTGGCGCGGCGCGCCCGTCGAGCTGACCGCGCGCGAGATCGCGCTGCTCGAGCTGCTGCTCGCCCACCCGCAGCGCGTGCTCTCCAAGGCGGCGATCCAGGAAAAGCTCTACGCCTTCGAGCAGGACATCGACAGCAACGCGCTCGAGGTCCACGTCCACCACCTGCGCCGCAAGATCGACCCGAAGATCGTGCGCACCGTGCGCGGCGTCGGCTACGCGCTGGGCGACGCCGCGACACTCGGCGAGCCGACGCCATGACGCTGCAGCGCCGCGTCCTGCTGCTGCTGCTGGTGAGCGCACCGCTGGTCTGGCTCGCGACCGGGCTGTTCAGCCTCGACCGCGCGCGCTACGAGATCAACGAGCTGTTCGACACCCAGCTGATCCGGCTGGCGCGCCAGGTGCAGTCGACGCTGCCGCGCGCCGCGATCGACGCGATCGAGCCCGCCCGCCGCATCGAGGCGGCCAGCGGCCCGATCGGCGACGCCGAACTCGAGGACATGGCGATCGCGGTGTGGGACCGCCAGGGCCACCTGCTGCTGGTCGATCGCGAGGGGTCGCACATCCCCTATGCGCCGCAGTCCTCGGGCTTCCACGACATCAAGCTCGACGACGACCCCTGGCGCGTCTACTACCTGCAGGCGGCCTCGGGCGACTGGCTGATCGCGGTCGGCCAGGCCGCCGCCGAGCGCGAGGAACTGGTCTGGGGTCTGATCGCCGGCCAGCTGCTGCCCTGGGCGCTGACGCTGCCCGTGCTGCTCGCGGTGATGGCGGCAGCCGTGCGCCAGGCGCTGCGCCCGCTGCGCGCGCTCAGCGACGACATCGCCGCGCGCGCCAGCGAGGACCTGCGCCCGCTGGGCCTGGCGGACCGGCCCGCCGAGCTGCGGCCGCTGGTCGATGCGATGAACGCGCTGTTCGCACGCGTGCGCGACACGATCGAGCACGAGCGCCGCTTCACCGCCGATGCCGCGCACGAGCTGCGCACCCCGCTGGCAGCGCTGCAGGCGCAGTGGGACGCCGCCCGCCTGGCAGGCCGCACCGGCGACGAGAAGATCGGCGAAGGCCTGGCGCGGTTGTCGCGCATGGTGTCGCAGCTGCTGGCGCTGGCGCGGCTCGACCACGCCGCGCACGGCCCGGCCAGCCCGATCGACTGGCGCACGGTGGTCGGGCAGGCCATGGACGAGGTGCTGCCGCTGGCCGACCGCCAGGGCGTCGAGATCGCCTGCGAATGGCCCGCCGACGGCGGGCCGGCGATGCCGCTGGAGGGCGACCCGGCCCTGCTCGGTGCGCTGCTGCGCAACCTGCTGGAGAACGCGCTGCGCCACGCGCCGCGCGACAGCGTGGTCACGCTGCGCTTCGAGGCCGAGGCCCTCGAGGTGCTCGACGAGGGCCCGGGCGTCGCGCCCGAGCACCTGCCACGGCTTGGCGACCGCTTCTTCCGCCCGGTCGGCGAGAGCACTCCGGGCAGCGGGCTGGGCCTGTCGATCGTGCAGCGCATCGCCGCGCTGCACGGCCTGCGCCTCGTGCTGGCCAACCGCGGCAGCGGCCCCGGCTTCGCGGCGCGCCTGGAGCGCGCGCCTCGCTGAGGCCCAGGGCGCGAGCTGGGCGCGCGCCTTGTCGATCAGGGCGCGAGCTGGGCGCGCGCCTTGTCGATCAGCGCGCGTGCCTCCTCGCGCCGCCCGGCGTCGGCGATCTGCCGGCCCGGCCGTGCCGGCGCCTGCAGGGCGCGCTCCAGATAGGGGATCGCCTCGGCCGGCTTCTTCTGCTCGAGCAGGAACTCGCCGTAGAAGTAGTTCGGGTCGATCCCCTTCGGATTGAGCTTGAGCGCCGACTGCAGCAGCTCGTCGGCCTTCTTCTTGTCGCCGAAGCCCAGCGGCCAGCCCGGCACCTTGTAGTACAGCACGCCCAGGCTGTTGTAGGCCGAGCCCTCGAGCGCCTCGGGCGCGATGCGCAGCGCCCGCTCGTACAGCACCTTGGCATCCTTGACCAGGCCGAGCGCGCCGAGGCCGCCCTTCTCGCCCGCCCAGGAGCTCATGACGATGCCCTCCCACACCAGCGGCTCGCTGCGGCCGGGGCTGGCCTCGCTGAACTGGTGCGCCTTGCTCGCGAGCGCCTCGAAGCGCTTCTCGCGCTCCTTCGCCGGGGTCTGGTATTTGATGACCTCCCACTCGCGCTGGACTTCGGCCACGCCGTCCTCTATCGGGCCGGCGCTGACCCACTGCGCCGCCGCCATGGCGGCCCCCAGGACGAAGCCTTGCAGGACTTGTTTCATCGGAGTTCTCCTTCTTTCTTTGCAGGTTGGGCGGAGGGCAGCGCACGACGGTGGCGCTCGAAGGCCCCGTCCAGCGCGCCGGGCAGGGCGCCGTTGAGGCGCACCGCCACGGCTTCGGCACGCCCCAGGTAGCGCTCCGGGCGACCGCTCCTCAGCAGGGCCACGACCGCTGCGGCGACCGCCTCCGGGGGGTCGGAGGACGCGCCGGTGGCCTGGTTGTAGGCCTCGGCCTCGGCGCTGTTGAAGCCGGTCGCGGTGGCGCGTGGCCCGAGGTACTGCACGCGCACGGCGGTATCGGCCAGCTCGCGGCGCAGCGCCTCGCTGAAGCCGCGCAGTCCGAACTTCGCCGCGCTGTAGACGGAGAAGCCGGGCAGCCCGAGCCGCCCGAGCACCGAGCCGACGTTGAGCACCACGGCGCGCGGCCGCTGCAGCAGCGCCGGCAGCAGGGCCTGGGTCAGCTGGATCGGCGCGATCAGGTTGCTCGTGAGGGCGGCGCTGACATGGGCGGCGTCGAGCGCCTGGAGCCGCCCGAAACTGGGCAGGCCGGCGTTGTTGATCAGCACGTCGACCTGGCGGGCCCGCGCGGCCAGGCGCACGGCCTCGATGCCCTCGGCGGTCGTCAGGTCGGCGACGACCCATTCGACGCGCCGGCCGTCGGGCTCCGGCGCCAGCGCGCGGGCCAGCGCCGCGAGGCGCCGTCCGTCGCGGCCGACCAGCAGCAGCCGCGCGCCGGCCGCGACCAGCGCCCGCGCGGTCGGCGCGCCGATGCCACCGGCCGCGCCGGTCAGCACCACCGAGGCGTTTTCGAGCTTCATGCCGCGGCCCGGACCGTGTCCACCGCCGGCAGCGGCAGACCGCGGAACACGTCGCCGTAGAGACGGTAGAAGGCGCGCGCGGCATGCACGATCGCCGCCTGGTCGGCCGGCGCCTCGATGCGGTCCATCAGCAGCTCGAAGTGCTGGGTGTGCTCCTGGTCGAGCGTGCCGTGCGAGCGCAGGTAGCTGAAGGCGGCATCCGGCAGGCCGAGCGCCGCCTGGATGCGGTCGGCCGCGGAGAGCGCGAGCGCGACGCTGCTGCCCTCGAGCACGTGCACCATGCCGAAGAAGCCCAGCGGATTGCCGCGCGCGATGGTGTCGTAGGCGTAGGCGACCATCACCTCGGTCGCATGCGCCGGGCCGGCGGCGATCACCTGCGCACGCGGCACCCCGCAGACCTCGAGGTCCTCGAGGATCCACTCGTCGTGGCCCTGCTCCTCCTCGACGTATTCGTCGAGCGCCGGCAGCAGCCAGGCGTGCTGCGGCATCGCCTCGACGCGCGCGCGGCAGGCGCGCAGCAGCGGCACCGTGTGGCGCACGTGGTGGTAGGCCTCGTGCAGGAAGGCGCGGTAGCTCGGCAGCGAGACCGCACCGTGCAGGCAGCCCTGGATGATCGGGGTCGCGATCAGCGCGGCGCGATCGGCCGCGGTCTCGCTGACGAGGCGTTGGAAGAAGCTCATGCGGGGACTCGTGAAAGGTCGTGAAGGCGCGCGATCGCGTCGCGCTGCGGACGGCCATTGGCCGTGGCAAGGCCGCTCTCGGCGGTGAAGGGGTGGGGCGAGCGCAGCCAGCGCCGCACCTGGGCGTAGTCGGGCAGGCTCGCGTTGGCCGCGTCGACCGCGGCCTGCAGCGCCGCATCCGGCAGCTGGGCCTGCGCCGGCCACAGCACCGCCGACAGCGCGGGCTCGCCGTCGCCGAACACCACCGCCTGCGCGATCGCCGGCAGGCCGCGCACGGTGGCGCCGTGCAGCGCGCACTCGACCCATTCGGGCGAGACGTTGCGCCCGTAGGCGGTCACGATCACCTGCTTCTTGCGGCCGCTGACGTGCAGGTAGCCGTCGGCGTCGATCGTGCCGAGGTCGCCGCTCGGCCACCAGGCCGGCATCGGCTCGGTGCTGCCGAGGTAGCCGAGCTGCAGCGCGCCGCCGATCTCGATCTCGCCGTCGGCGGCGATGCGCAGCCGCGCGTGCGGCAGCGGCCGCCCGGCGCTGCCCGGGTGGTCGGCGCCGGGCAGGTTGAGCGTCTGCACCGAGGCGCCCTCGGACAGGCCGTAGCCCTCGTAGGCCGGCAGGCCGACGGCGCGCGCGGCGGCCAGCAGCGGCGCGCCGACCGCCGCCCCGCCGACCGCGACGAGCTTGAGCGAACCCGGCGCGCGCTGGCCGCTGGCGGCCAGCCAGGCGGACCAGGCGCGCAGCATCTGCGGCAGCAGGATCAGGCTGTGCGGCTGGTGGGCCAGGCAGGCGGCCTGCAGCCGCGCCGGATCGAAGCTCGACGAGCCCGTCAGCCCGACCTCGGCCAGCGGCGGCGCGATGCACAGCGCGCCGCGCGCCAGCGGCGCCATCAGACCGGCGATGTTCTCCAGCAGCACCGCATAGGGCAGCGCGCTGAGGTGGCGCTCGATGCCCAGCGCGTCGGTGGCCGAGGCGACGCCGGCGGCCACCGCGTCCATCGCCTCGGCGCCCAGGCACACCCCCTTGGGCGTGCCGGTGGTGCCGGAGGTGAAGGTGATCTTGACGGTGCCGGCGGGCATCGCGACCGCGCGCGCCGGCAGGCGCTGCCAGCCCAGGCCGAGGCCGGCCTCGCCGAACTCGAGTGCCGCGCCCACCGCCCCCGCCTGCGGCACGCTGCACAAGGTGTCGACGCCGGCCGACTCGAGGGCGTGACGGCGCTGCGCGGCGGTGAAGAAGGCCGGCAGCGGCACGTGCACGGCGCCGGCGCGCCGCGCCGCCGCGTCGACCACGGCCCAGTCACGGCCGTTGTCGAGCAGGGTCGCGAGCACCCGCGTGCGCGCGGCCTGCAGCGCGTCGGCGAGCCGGCCGACCGCGACCTCCCAGGCCGCGTCGGCGCGAAAACCGGCCGTCATGCCTTCGCAAGCCGCGGGGCCAGCCGCCGCAGCGCATGCGGCAGGCTGCCGGCGAGCACCAGCGGGCGGTGGTCGTAGTAGCTGCCCCAGTCGGCCGCGTCGGCGCCCAGCCGCTCCGGATCGGCGATGCCGAGCGCGATCGGCTGCACGCCCATGCGCGCGAACACCTGGCGCAGCTCCTCGGTCAGCGTGCTGACGACCCACTGCACCTGCAGCTCGCCGAGGTGGCGGGCCAGCTCGAGGATCAGGCGGCGGCCCTCGCCGGCGCGCCGCGAGGCGAGATGGCCGACCTCGACGATGCGCTCGCGCGGCGGCCGCGTCGTGCCGAGCAGGCGCTCGACCGGCCGGTCGAGGTAGCGCTCCAGGAACAGGGGCTGGGTCGCGTGGCGGTAACCGGCCGCCGCGACCATCTCGTCGCCGTCGTGCAGGCTCAGCAGCACCGGCGCGAAGGCGCGCACGTCGGCACCATAGTGCTCGGCGTAGACGTCACGGATGAAGGCTTCGACCTCGCCACGCCCCGGGTCGCCGGGCCGGTGCAGCCGCAGGTACCGGCCGGCCGGGCGGCTGACGCGGGACGCCGGCAGATCGTCACCGTTGGCGGTCATGAGGGTGTGTTCTTGAAACATGACCCCATGGTCGTCGCGCCGCCTTAGCGCCGCCTTAAGGGAAATGCGCGACTTCCTACAATCTGCAAGTGGATTCACCGGTTGTTCTGAACGCCGACCTGCACTGCCATTCGAGCGTGTCGGACGGCACGCTCGAGCCCGAGGCCCTGGCCGCGCGGGCCGCCGCCAATGGCGTCGAGCTCTGGGCGCTGACCGACCACGACGAGCTGGCCGGCCAGCACCGCGCCCGCGCCGCGGCGCTCGACGCCGGGCTGGCCTGGCTGGCCGGCGTCGAGATCTCGGTCACCTTCGCGGGCGAGACGGTGCACATCGTCGGCCTGGGCATCGACCCCGACGACGAGGCCCTCGCGGCCGGCCTGGCCGCAAGCCGCAGCGGCCGCGAGCAGCGCGCCCGCGACATCGCCGCCGGGCTCGCGGCGGTCGGCATCCGCGGTGCGCTGGAGGGGGCGCGGCAGCGCGCCGGCAACCCGGAACTCGTCTCGCGCACCCACTTCGCGCGCTTCCTGGTCGACAGCGGCCACTGCGCCAGCACCCACGAGGTGTTCCGCCGCTACCTCGTCGCGGGCAAGCCCGGCTACGTGCCGCACCGCTGGGCCGGACTGGGCGAGGCGGTGCGCTGGATCCGCGCCGCCGGCGGCGTGGCCGTGATCGCCCACCCGGCGCGCTACCGCTTCACGCCGACCGAGGAGTACGCGCTGTTCACCGAGTTCGTCGCCCATGGCGGGCGCGGCGTCGAGGTCGTGACCGGCAGCCACAGCGAGTCCGAGGCGATCCGCTATGCCGAGACGGCCGAGGAGTTCGGCCTGCTCGCCTCGCGCGGCAGCGACTTCCACGCGCCCGCGGAGAGCCGCACCGACCTCGGCGCGCTGCCCTGGCTGCCCGGCCGGCTCGCGCCGGTGTGGGAGGCGCTCGAGCACCGCATCGAGCGCGCCTGACCGGGACATGGCCCAGCACTTCGAGCTCCACCCGGACAACCCGCAGCCGCGCCTGTTGCGCCAGGCCGCCCAGCTGCTGCATGCCGGCGGCATCGTCGCGCTGCCGACCGACTCGAGCTACGCGCTTGCCTGCCACCTCGACGACAAGGCCGCGGCCGAGCAGCTGCGCCGCCTGCGCGGGGTCGACGACAAGCACCACCTGACGCTGCTGTGCCGCGACCTCAGCGAGCTGGCCAGCTACGCGCGCGTCGACAACCGCCAGTACCGCCTGCTCAAGCTCGGCACGCCCGGGCCCTACACCTTCATCCTCGAGGCGACCAAGGAGGTGCCGCGGCGGCTGTCGCACCCGGCGCGCCGCACGATCGGGCTGCGCGTGCCCGAGCACCAGGTCGCCCAGGCACTGCTGGCGGAGTTCGGCCAGCCGCTGCTCGCGACCACGCTGATCCCGCCCGGCGAGACCGAGCCGCTCAACGACCCGGACGCGATCCGCGAACGCTATGGCCGCCAGCTGCAGGCCGTGCTCGCCGCCGGCGCCTGCCCGCACCAGCCGACCACGGTGATCGATCTCAGTGCGGCCGAGCCGACGCTGGTGCGGCTGGGCCGCGGCGAGCTGGCGCGGCTCGGTCTCGACGCGCTGCAGCCCGACTGAGCCGGCGCCCCGCGGGAGCCGGGTCCGGGCCGATCGGTCGCACGCCCCGCGTCCGGGCCGCGGGGCGCTTAGACTGCGCAGACCATGGATCCGGGCACCGCGCCGGCGGTGCGAGTCAGCCCATGCGCCCAGCCCCATCGTCGCCGTTCGGCCGCCTGCGCGCCTGGCTCGCCGCCCGCTTGTCGAACCGGCTCGCGCTGATGATCGGCGTGCTGACGGGACTGGTGCTGACCGTCGGGCTGCTGATCAGCCTGGCGCTCAGCCTGCGATCGGCGCGCGCGCATGTCGACACCGAGATCGCGCTGCGCGCCGACAACGCGGCACGCGAGGTGGCCTCGCTGCTCGACGAGATCGAGCGTGGCGTCCATGGCGTCGCGTCGAGCAGCTTCGTCGTCCGCACGCTCGTGACCCCCGAGCGCCCCGACGACGCGCTGCTGCCCTTCCTGCTCGAGCACCGCGTCGTGCGGCGCTACGGCGTGCAGCTGCGGCTGTGCGATCGCACCGCCCAGAGGCTCGTGCGCGTCGTACCGGGGCGTCCGGGCGAGCCCGGGCGGCTCGACGGCGGCGGCGCGCCCTGCCGGGACATCGTCGACTTCCAGGGTCGGCTGCACGACCACCGCACGGCGCTGCTGATCACCGACGATGCGCTCGGCCGCCGCGCGCTGCAGCTGCAGATCCCGGTGCGCGGCGGCCAGGGCACGCTCGGCGCCGTCGTCGCCGACATCGACCCCGCGCTGGCGATGCGGGCCCTGCTGGCCAATGGCGAGGTGCCGGTCGCGCTGAGCAGCGCGGCCGGCGAGCTGGCCGGCCGCCATGTGGATCGGGGCTACGTCGTGATCGACACACCGCTCGAGCTGCCCTCCGGCAGCGCCTTCGCGCCGCTCGGGCTCAGCGTGCGCGTGGGCATCGAGGAGCGCTTTGCCCGCGTGCGCTGGGGCGCCCTGGTGGCCGCCGACCTGGGGATCGCCGTGCTGCTGGGCGGCCTCGCCTTCTTTGCGGCACGCCGCCTGAGCGAGCAGCTGCTCGCGCCGCTGGGCGCGCTCGAGCAGGCCGCCGGCCGCGCCGCCGCGGGCGAGCCGGTCGAGCTCGGCCCGGCGCTCAGCCGCGACGACGAGGTCGGCCGGCTCGCCGCACGCGTCAAGGCCATGGGCGATTCGCTGCAGCGCGGCAACGCGACGCTGGCGCGCCAGGTCGACGAGCTCGTGGCCGCGCGCAACGCCGCCCAGCAGGCCAGCATCGCGAAGACGCAGTTCCTCGCGACGATGAGCCACGAGATCCGCACGCCGATGCACGCGGTCCTCGGGCTGAGCTACCTGGCGCTGCAGTCGCCGCTGGAGGGCAAGGCGCGCGAGTACGTCGAGAAGACCCACAGCGCGGCCGAGAACCTGCTCGGCATCATCAACGGCATCCTGGACTTCTCCAAGGTCGAGGCCGGCCGCCTGACGCTGGAGCGGGAAACCTTCGCGCTGCGCCAGGTGATCGAGCGGGTCGTCAGCACCGCCGGCGTCCGGGCCCACGCCAAGGGGCTGGAGATCGTCGTCCGGGTCGACGAGCGGGTGCCGCAGGAGGTGGTCGGCGATGCGCTGCGGCTCGGCCAGGTGCTGCTGAACCTGTGCGACAACGCGATCAAGTTCACCGACCGCGGCCACATCGGGATGTCGGTGCGGGTGGTGCGGATGGACGAGCAGGACGTCGAGCTGCTGTTCGGCGTCAGCGACACCGGCAGCGGCATCCCCGGGGACAAGCAGCAGGCCATCTTCGAGCTCTTCACCCAGGCCGACGCGTCGACGACGCGCCAGCACGGCGGCACCGGGCTCGGCCTGGCGATCGCGAGGAAGCTCGTCGAGCTGATGGGCGGGCGGATCGAGGTGCGCAGCGAGGTCGGCGCCGGCTCGACCTTCAGCTTCACCGCGCGCCTCGGCGCCGCCGCGCCGCGTGCCGAGGACCCCTCGACGGCCGCCGTGGCCGCCGTCGAGCCGCCGCCCGAGGTGAAATACGCGGCGCTGCGCGGCGCCACGGTGCTGCTGGTGGAAGACAACGAGCTCAACCAGCTGCTGGCGTGCGAGCTGCTGGCGCGCGTCGGCGTCGAGACCCTGGTCGCCTCCGACGGGCGCGAGGCGATCGAGCTGCTGCGCCGCCACGCCGACGCGGTCGACGTGGTGCTGATGGACTGCCAGATGCCGGTGATGGACGGCTTCGCCGCGACGCGCGCGATCCGTGCCGACAAGACGCTGCCGCGCGTCCCGATCCTCGCGATGACCGCGAACGTGCTGCCCGAGGACCTGGCGCACTGCCGCGGGGCCGGCATGAGCGATCACATCGGCAAGCCGATCGATGTCGACCGGCTCTACGCCCTGGTCCAGGAGTGGCTGCACCGCAGCGTCGAATCCACCTCGCGGCCGACGCCGCTGGACGCGCGCGGCTGATCGCTCAGCGCAGCGCCAGCGCGATGCGCTGCGGCGCGAAGCCGAGCAGGCGTGCCTCGCGCACCAGCAGCACCGGCGTGCCCGGTGCCTGCAGCAGGCCATAGGCCTCGGCGCAGGCAGCGTCACGCTCGACAAAGCATTCCTCGAAGGGGATGCGGTGCGCGGTGAACCACGCGCGTGCCTCGCGGCAGTAGCCGCAGTGCTCGGACGAGATCATGCGGATGTCGCCCGGCCGCACCGCCTGCGCGACCTCGGCGCCGAGCCGCTCGGCCTGCGCCGCACGCCACCAGGACGCGCCGCCCCCGACGGCCGCAAGCAGCAGCGCGAGGGCGAGCGGGGAATGCCAGGCGGCACGCATGGCCTTGCGACCCGGTGGCCGTGGCCTCGGTTCCGCGCCGTTACTCAGGACGCGCCGCTCACAGCGCGGCGGTCACCACCATCTCGACCTTCCACTCGGGCTTGGCGAGGCCGGCGGCCAGCACGGTCGCGCGCGGCGGCGCCGCACCCTCGGGCAGCCAGGCCTCCCAGACCTCGTTGAGCGCCGGGAACTCGGCCAGGTCGGTGATGAAGATCTGCACCATCAGCAGCTTGCGCTTGTCGGTGCCCGCGCGCGCCAGCAGCGCGTCGATCGCGGCCAGCACCTGGGCGGTCTGGCCGCGCATGTCCTGGCTGCCGTCGGCGGCCACCTGGCCGGCGAGGTAGACGGTGCCGTTGTGCACGGCCATTTCGGACAGCCGGCGGCCGACGTCATAGCGTTGGATCGTCATTTGTGTGCCTTGTGATGAGGATGAGAATGGGGGCGTGGCGGCGGGAGCGCCGCCTTCTGGCCGAGCTTGCTCTCGGTGCCGGCCATCAGCTTGGCGATGTTGGCGCCGTGGCGCCAGATCAGCAGCAGCCCCATCACGCCGATCGCCAGCGCGAACGGGCCGGAGCCCCAGATCAGCAGCTGGTAGAAGGGCGCGAAGGCGGCCGCGACGATCGAGGCCAGCGACACGTAGCGGAAGAAGAACAGCACGATCGCGAAGCTCGCCAGCGTCGCCAGCGCGAGCCAGGGATTGAAGCCCAGCAGCACGCCGGCCGCGGTGGCCACGCCCTTGCCCCCCTTGAAGCCGAAGAACAGCGGCCACAGGTGGCCGACGAAGGCCGCCAGCCCGGCCAGCGCGGCCGTGCCCTCGCCCAGCCCGTGGGGGGCGCCGAAGACGTCGATCAGCCAGACGGGCAGCGCTCCCTTGAGCGCGTCGAACACCAGCGTCAGGATCGCCGCGCCCTTGTGGCCCGAGCGCAGCACATTGGTCGCGCCCGGGTTGCCCGAACCGTAGCCGCGCGGGTCGGCCAGCCCGAAGCAGCGGCTGACGATCACCGCGAAGGAGAGCGAACCGAGCAGATAGGCCGCGAGGATGCAGGCCAGGATCAGCGCATACGACATGGGCCGCGATTGTGCCGCGCCGGCTCAGCCCGGCTGCGCGCAGCGCACCGGCCGGACCTCGAGCAGCGCCAGCGCCGCCTTCGGCTCGAGCCCCAGCAGATAGCCGCGCCGCCCGCCATTGATCAGGATGCGCGGCAGCTCCAGCACGCCCGCCTCGGCATAGACCGGCATCGCCTTGCGAGTGCCGAAGGGCGAGGTGCCGCCGACCTGGTAGCCGCTGGCGCGCTGCGCGGCCTCGGGCGTGCACGGCTCGACCTTCTTGCAGCCGATCTCGCGCGCGAGCGCCTTGAGGCCGACCTGGCAGTCGCCATGCATCAGCACGATCAGGGGGCGCGCGGCCTCGTCCTGCATCACCAGCGTCTTCACCACCCCGTGCTCGGGCACGCCGAGCTGGCGCGCCGACTCGGCGGTGCCGCCGCGCTCGACGTAGTCATACAGATGCTCGGTGTAGGCGATCCCGGCGCGCTTCAGGAAGGCGGTCGCGGGGGTTTCGCTGGCGTGGTCTCGGCGGGCCATCGCGGCAGTGTGCCGCAAGGCCCGGCGCCGCTGCCGACGCGCGGTGCTCGATCATGGTCGCGCCGGCACAAAGGCGCTGGACGCCCATGCTAGGCTGGCTTGGCCGAGTGTCCATTTCCCACCATGCACGTCGATCTCACCCACCCGCTGGATCGCGATCACGCCACCGAGCGGCTGCGCAGCCAGGGCTTCTGCACGCTGACCCCGGCCGCGACCACCGCCCTGGTCGGGCAACCGCTCGCGGCGCTGGAGGCGCTGCGTCCCTACTGGGACGACCTGCCCCCGGACCGCTACCTGAAGGACGGCGGCCATTACCGCTCGCGCCGCCATGGCTCCTTCGTGCAGACGCTCGCGCCGGCACGGCTCGAGGCGGTGCCGCACCGCGCCCACTGGCAGCCGACCACCTACAACGCGCTGCACGGCGGCATGCAGCGCTGGTTCGAGCCGCTGGCGCCGGCGCTGCTGGCGCTGCCCGCCTGGGACGCACTCCTGAGCCGGCTCGGGGCGCTGTTCGCGCAGGCGCGCCCGCCCGCCGGGGGGCGCTGGTACATCGAGGCCCACACCTTCCGCATCGACACCGAAGGCGGCGTCGGCCGGCCGACGCCCGAGGGCGCGCACCGCGACGGGGTCGACTTCGTCGCGGTGGTGTTCGTCGGCCGCCAGGGCGTGCGCGGCGGCGAGACGCGGGTGTTCGACGCCGACGGCCCGCTGGGCGTGCGCTTCACGCTTGAGCAGCCCTGGACGGTGCTGCTGCTCGACGACCCGCACGTGGTGCACGAGAGCACGCCGATCCAGCCGCTCGACCCGGCCCATCCGGAGCGCAAGGGCTGGCGTGACACGCTGGTGCTGACCTACCGCGCCGGCGGCTTCCAGGATCCGGGCTGAGCCGGGCCCCGGGACGCGACGGCCCTGCCGCTACAGTGCCCCGATGAGCGCCCCCTACCTGCCGCGCCGCGCGGCGCAGACCGAGTTCGTCCCCGTGCGTGGCCTGCGCTACCGGCTGCTGCGCTGGGGCGCCTCGGACGCCCCGCCGCTGGTGATGCTGCACGGCTGGATGGACGTCGCCGCCTCGTTCCAGTTCGTCGTGGACGCCCTGCACGGCGAGCGCGCGATCGTCGCGCCGGACTGGCGCGGCTTCGGCGGCACCGCGCCACGGCCCGGCACCGACAGCTACTGGCTGCCCGACTACCTCGGCGACCTCGACGCGCTGCTCGACATGCTCAGCCCCGACAGGCCGGTCGACCTGGTCGGCCACAGCATGGGCGGCAATGTCGCGATGGTCTACGCCGGCGTGCGGCCGCAGCGCGTGCGCCGGCTGGTGAACCTCGAGGGCTTCGGCCTGCCGGGCACGCGCCCGGCCCAGGCCCCGACGCGCTACGCCGCCTGGCTGGACGAGCTGAAGCAACCGGCGCGGCTGCGCGACTACGCCAGCCTCGACGAGGTCGCCGAGCGGCTGCGCCGCAACAACCCGCGGCTCGCGCCGGAGCGCGCCGCCTGGCTCGCGCCGCACTGGGCACGGCCTGACGCGGCCAGCGGCCGCTGGGTGGTCCAGGGTGATCCGGCCCACAAGCGCACGAACCCGGTGCTCTACCACGCCGAGGAGGCGATGGCCTGCTGGGCGCGCATCGAGGCGCCGGTGCTGTGGGTCGAGGCGCGCCAGACCGATGTCGCGAAGTTCTGGGGCGCGCGCTACCCGCGCGCCGAGTTCGAGCAGCGCATGGCCGTGGTGCCGCGCCTCGAGCGCGCGGTGATCGAGGACGCCGGCCACATGCTCCACCACGACCAGCCCGAGGCGGTCGCCCGGACGATCGAGCGCTTCATCGACGCCGGTTGAGGGCATGGGGCACGAGCCGGTCCGGCCCGACCGGCTCCCCCGGGGGCGGCCGTGGTGCCCCTTGGGCGAGGGGCGGCCACAGCGCATGAGAAAATCGCCGGCTTCCCGAACCGGACATCGCCATGGACATCGAACACATCAACGCCCTGGGTACGCAGCTCGCCGATCTGAGCCAGCGCACGGCCGACCTTCGGAGGTATCTTTGACTACGACGAGAAATCTCGTCGCCTGAGCGAGGTCAACGCCGCGCTCGAAGATCCGACGGTCTGGAACGACCCGAAGAACGCCCAGGCCCTGGGCCGTGAGAAGAAGTCGCTCGAGGCGGTGGTCGACACCATCGCGCACCTGGAGCGCAACCTCGCCGACAACGCCGAGCTCTATGAGATGAGCAAGGCCGAGGACGACACCGACGGCCTGGCCGCGATCGAGTCCGAGACCGGCGGCCTGGCCGCGCAGGTCGAGCAGCTCGAGTTCCGCCGGATGTTCAACAACCCGGCCGACCCGCTGCCCTGCTTCCTCGACATCCAGGCCGGCGCCGGTGGCACCGAGGCCTGCGACTGGGCGCAGATGCTGCTGCGCCAGTACCTGCGCTACTGCGAGCGCAAGGGCTTCAAGGCCGAGGTGATGGAAGAGACCGAGGGCGACGTCGCCGGCATCCGCTCGGCCACGCTGAAGATCGATGGCGACTACGCCTTCGGCCACCTGCGCACCGAGACCGGCGTGCACCGCCTGGTGCGCAAGAGCCCCTTCGACAGCTCGGGCGGTCGCCACACCTCGTTCGCGAGCGTGTTCGTCTACCCCGAGGTCGACGACTCGATCGAGATCGAGATCAACCCGGCCGACGTGCGCACGGACACCTTCCGCGCTTCCGGCGCCGGTGGCCAGCACATCAACAAGACCGACTCGGCGGTGCGGCTGACGCACATCCCGACCGGCATCGTCGTGCAGTGCCAGAACGACCGCTCGCAGCACCGCAACCGCGACGAGGCCTGGCAGATGCTCAAGAGCCGGCTCTACGAGCACGAGATGCGCAAGCAGCGCGAGCAGCAACAGAAGCTCGAGGACTCGAAGACCGACGTCGGCTGGGGCCACCAGATCCGCAGCTACGTGCTCGACCAGAGCCGCATCAAGGACCTGCGCACCAACGTCGAGATCAGCAACACGCAGAAGGTGCTCGACGGCGACCTCGACGCCTTCATCCAGGCGAGCCTGAAGCAGGGCGTGTAATCTCGCGCCGACCCAACGGAGCCCCCATGCGTGAAGGCCCTTCCCCCCTGATCCGCCGCGAGGACTACACCGCCCCCGCCTACTGGATCCGCAGCGTCGATCTCACCTTCGAGCTCGATCCGGCCAAGACCCTGGTCATCAACCGGATGCAGCTCGAGCGCAACCTCGAGCGACCCGCCGAGCCGCTGCGCCTCGATGGCGACGAGCTGAACCTGACGCGCGTGCTGGTCAACGGCGAGAGCGTGTCCTTCCGCACCGAGGCCGGCCAGCTGGTGCTCGACGCGGTGCAGACGCTGCCGCCGGGCCCCTTCACGCTGGAGATCCGCACCACCTGCGCCCCCGAGAAGAACACCCGGCTGTCGGGCCTCTACACCTCGGGCGGGGGCTTCTTCACGCAGTGCGAGGCGCAGGGCTTCCGGCGCATCACCTACTTCCTCGACCGCCCCGACGTGATGGCGGTCTACAAGGTGACGCTGAAGGCCGACGCGAAACGCTATCCGGTGCTGCTGTCCAACGGCAACCTGGTCGACGAGGGCTCGCTCGAGGGCGGACGCCACTACGCGGTCTGGTACGACCCCCACCCCAAGCCCAGCTACCTGTTCGCGCTGGTCGCCGCCGACCTGGTGCGCCGCGAGCAGGCCATCGTCAGCCGCTCGGGCAAGGAGCACCTGCTGCAGGTCTACGTGCGCGCCGGCGACCTCGACAAGACCGAGCACGCGATGAACTCGCTGATCGCCTCGGTGGCCTGGGACGAGGCGCGCTTCGGCCTGCCGCTGGACCTGGAGCGCTTCATGATCGTCGCGGTCAGCGACTTCAACATGGGCGCGATGGAGAACAAGGGGTTGAACATCTTCAACACCAAGTTCGTGCTCGCCAGCCCCGCCACCGCGACCGACGCCGACTTCCACAACGTCGAGAGCGTGGTCGGCCACGAGTACTTCCACAACTGGACCGGCAACCGCGTGACCTGCCGCGACTGGTTCCAGCTCTCGCTGAAGGAGGGCCTGACGGTCTTCCGCGACCAGGACTTCAGCATGGACATGGCCGGCAGCGCGTCGGCCCGCGCCGTCAAGCGCATCGAGGACGTGCGCCTGCTGCGCCAGGTGCAGTTCCCCGAGGACGCCGGACCGATGGCCCACCCGGTGCGCCCCGACGCCTACCAGGCGATCGACAACTTCTACACCGCCACCGTCTACGAGAAGGGCGCCGAGGTGGTGCGCATGATGCAGACGCTGGTCGGCCGCGCCGGCTTCGCGGCCGGCATGAAGCTGTACTTCGAGCGCCACGACGGCCAGGCGGTGACCTGCGACGACTTCGCCCAGGCGATCGCCGACGCCAACCCCGGCAGCGCGCTGGCCGCCGGGCTCGAGGTCTTCAAGCGCTGGTACGCGCAGGCCGGCACGCCGCGTGTGACGGCGCGGGGGCACTGGGACGCGCCGGGCCGGCGCTACACGCTCGAGCTGGCCCAGCAGGGCAGCCCGACGCCCGGCCAGCCGGACAAGCTGCCGGTCGTCATCCCGGTCGCGATGGGCCTGGTGACCGACGACGGCCGCGCGCTGCCGCTGCGCCTCGAGACGGAAGCCGCGGCCGTCGGCAGCGAGCGCGTGCTGGTGCTCGACGCGCCGCAGGCGCGCTGGACCTTCGTCGACGTCGACGCCGAGCCGGTGCCCTCGCTGCTGCGTGGTTTCTCGGCGCCGGTGCTGCTCGACGCCGGGCTGGGCGACGCCCAGTGGCTCACGCTGCTCGCCCACGACAGCGACGCCTTCAACCGCTGGG
>DATMJX010000336.1:0-19258 GCA_035553715.1 Methylibium sp. | reverse complement strand
CGCGCTCGGCCAGGCGGTCGAGTGCGCCGGCCGGCGTCGGGAACAGCGGTGCGTCGCGCCAGGCCTGGAGCGGATAGGCGAGCAGCAGCAGGGCCAGCGGCAGCAGCCAGGCCCAGCCGGGCAGCGCGGCGGCGGCGCCGCTGGCCAGCAGCGACAGCGGAAAGCCGGTGGCCACCAGCAGCCGGCGCATCGGGGTCGGGCTCGGCAGCGCGAGCAGCGCGCCGACCGCTGTGGGCAGCGCGACGGCCGCCCACAGCGGCGCGGCGGCGCCGCGCAGCGCGATGAACAGCGCCCAGGCCGCGCCCCAGGCCACCAGCGCCGGCAAGGGCCAGCGGCGGTGCAACCAGGCCAGCGTCTCGGCGGCGCGCGGGATGCGCGGCGCCGGTGCGGCGCTGAAGGCCGCGGCGACCAGGGCAAGGCGGTTGCTCACGGGAGCGGTCCGGTGGGAGGGCTCAGTGCATGTGCAGGCCGCCCGAGGCCTTGCCCTTGCCGGCACGCGCCGGCGGGTTGCACAGGCCGCAGACATAGTGCTTGCCGATCTCGTGCGGGTGGGTCACGAAGTGGCCGCCGCACTTGGAGCACTCGGTCATCGTCAGCATGCCGTTGTCGATGAACTTCACGAGGCGCCAGGCGCGCGTCACCGACAGCAGCGCCTCGAGGCCCTGCGACTCGGTCTGCTCCAGGTACAGGCGGTAGGCCTTGATCACGGTGTCGATCTCGTCGAGCGCCGCGACCTTGTTCAGGTACTCGTGGATGTTCAGGAACAGGCTGGCGTGGATGTTCGGCTGCCAGGTCATGAACCAGTCGGTCGAGAAGGGCAGCTGGCCCTTGCTCGGCGACTTGCCCGCCACCTCCTTGTACAGGCGCAGCAGGCGCTCGTAGGACAGGTCGGTCTCCGACTCCAGCACCTGCAGGCGCGCACCCAGCTGGATCAGCGTGACGGCGCGTTCGATCTGCTTGGCTTCGGTGAGGATGCTCTTCTGGCGGGCCATGGTGTGTCTCTCAGTCAGTGCGGTGTTGCCGGATGCCGGTCCGAGCGCCGGGCCGCTGAGGGCCACGTAGGGGCCCCTGCGTGGCCCTGGCCGGGCCGGCCCCTCTCGGAGGGTGGCGCGGTACCCCGCGCCGGGTGTCGTCGTTTATGCGGCTTCTTGATGGCGGCCGGCCATCAGGATGTTGGCGTGCAGGCGGCTGACACTGTCGTTGGCGGCGCCCTTGCCGTGGTTGGTCAGCAGGCTCCAGACCAGCTCGTCATCGACGCGCATCTTGCAAAGCAGCGTGTTGCCGGAGGCGATCTTCATCATCTGCGCCGGGCTCAGCAGGCCGATGACCTCGGCGGTGTCCTCCGAGATGCCCAGTCGGAACAGCGCCTGCTCGCGGTCCGCGCGGATCAGGCTCTGCGCCAGCATCAGGTAGGACAGGTTGGCTTCGCGGATTTCCATCAGGATCTGGTCGGCGTTCATGGGTCTGTTCCTTCGTGGGGTCTGAACTGGCGGTTGTTTCGGTTGTTGCTTTTGCGTTCACCGTGTGAAGAACTGTAGGCAGCTCCCCGCCCGACTTGAATAGGCCGAGCGCTGTACCCGCTGTCCGGCGAGACCGACGCGCGTGTCAGGCAAATTCCTACAGGTGTGCCGCCCTGCACCGTGCGCGCGAGGCTCTTACCGAAGCGGAGAAACGGCCACTTTCCCCTGCTGATGCGACGAACGCCGTCGACGGGCTTGCGAACAATCGCCCCGATGCCTGTCGGTCCGTCTGAGCCATGCACCCCCTGACTTCTACGCTCCCCGAGGGCGGAGCCTCTTTCGAGCGAGCCCGCGCGGGGACGATGGCGCTCGTCGAGTTGCTCGACAGCGCCAGTCGCCTGCAGCAGCAGGGCCATGCCGAGGTCTCGGCACGGCTGTACCAGGAATGGCTGTCGCACACGCGCTCGCCGCACCGGCATGTGGCCAGCTACAACTGGGGCACCGTGCTCGGCGCGCTGCGCCGCCACGGCGAGGCCGAACGCGCCTACCGCGACGCGCTCGCGCTCGTGCCGGGCTTCCTCCAGGCGCGCCTCAACCTCGGCCACCAGCTCGAGCACCAGGGCCGCGTCGACGACGCGCTGGCGCAGTGGCAGGAGGTCGTCCAGCGCACCGAAGGCGCGCAGGGCGAGACGCTGGACCTGCGCCTGCACGCGATCAACAGCCTGGCGCGGGTGCTCGAGCAGCAGCGCCGCCTCCCCGAGGCCGAGGCCTGGATGCGGCGCAGCCTCGCCGAGCGAGCGGCGCAATTCGACGTCATCCAGCACTACGTTCACATCCGCCAGAAGCAGTGCGAATGGCCGGTCTACGCGCCCGTCGGCGCGGTGACGCCGAACCAGCTGCTCGTCGGCACCTCGCCGCTGGCGATGCTGTCGGCCAGCGACGACCCGGCGCTGCAGCTGATGGCCGCGCAGCGCTTCGTCCACGACCGCGTGCCGCAACCACCGGCGCAGCCGCTGCATGCGGCCCAGCCGCCGCGCGCGGGGCGCGTCAAGATCGGCTATCTGTCGGGCGACCTGCACATGCATGCGGTTGGCCTGCTGACCGCCGAGCTCTACGAGCTGCACGACCGCGCGCGCTTCGAGGTCCATGCCTTCTGCTGGAGCCGCGACGACGGCACGCCGCTGCGCGCGCGGCTGCTGAAGGCCTTCGACCACGTGCACCGCATTGGCGGACTCGACGACGCGGCGGCCGCGCAGCTGATCGCCGCGCAGGGCATCGACGTGCTGGTCGACCTGCAGGGCCTGACCAGCGGCGCACGGCCCGCCATCCTGGGCTACCGCGCCGCCCCGGTGCAGGTCAGCTACCTCGGCTTCCCGGGCACCTGCGGGCTGCCGGGCGTCGACCATGTGATCGCCGACCGCTTCGTGATGCCGCCCGAGCTGCTGCCCTACTGCACCGAGCGGCCGATCGTGCTGCCGCACTGCTACCAGGTCAGCGACCGCCGGCGCGAGGTCGGCGCGACGCCGACGCGCGCGGCCTGCGGCCTGCCCGATGACGCCTTCGTCTTCTGCTCGTTCAACAACAACTTCAAGTTCAGCGAGGACATGTTCCGCCGCTGGATGCGCATCCTGCAGGCCACGCCGAACAGCGTGCTGTGGCTGCTGGCCGACAACGACACCGCGCGCGAGAACATGCTCGCCGCGGCCGACGCCGTGGGCGTCGCGCGCGAGCGCCTGGTCTTCGCGCCGCGCGTCGCGCCGGCCGACTACCTGGCGCGGCTGCAGCTCGCCGACCTGTTCCTCGACACCTTCCCCTACAACGCCGGCACGACCGCGAGCGACTGCCTGTGGATGGGCACGCCGATCCTGACGCTGTCGGGCCGCAGCTACATCTCGCGCATGGCCGGCAGCCTGCTGAACGCGGTCGGTCTGCCCGACCTCGTCACGCACAGCGCCGACGACTACGAGCGCCTCGCGATCCAGATCGGCTCGACCCCGGCGCGCGCCGCGTCCTACAAGCGCTACCTCGCCGAGCACGGCCGCAGCTCGCCGCTGTTCGACGTGCCGGCGATCGTGCGCGCGATGGAAGACGCCTTCGAGCGCCTGGCCCTGGAGGCGCGCGCGGCATGAACGATTCGCTGCTCGCGTCGATCGTGTGGCTGACCCGCCACCATGGCCGCGAGTGCTCGGCCGAGTCGCTGCTGGCCGGCCAGCCGCTGACCGAGGCGCTGACGCCGACCGCCGCGCTGCGCGTGCTGCAAGACGCCGGCTGGCGCGCCGGCGTGATCGAGCGGCCGCTGGCGCAGATCCACCCGCTCCAACTGCCCGCGATCCTGCTGCTGGCCGACGGCAGCGCCTGCGTGCTGACGCGGCGCGAGGCCGGCCACTGCGAGGTCGTGCTCGCCAGCCAGCCGCCCGGCGCGGTGCCCGAGGCCGAGCTCGCTGCGGTCTACGGCGGCTACCTGCTCGTCGCGACGCCCGCGGCCGCGGCCGGCCCCGCCGGTCACTGGCTGTGGGACACGCTGCGCCGCTTCACGCCCTATTACCGCTCGGCGCTGCTGGCGGCACTGATCACCAACGTGCTGACGCTGGTGCTGGGCCTCGTCACCGCGATCACCTTCGACAAGGTGATCCCGCACCAGGCCTACACGACGATGTGGACACTGACCACCGGCGCCTTCGTCGCGCTGGTCTTCGACCTCGTCGCGCGCCAGTTGCGCAGCCGGCTGATCGACCATGCCGGCAAGAAGGCCGACCTGCTGGTCGGCGCGCGCCTGTTCCGCCACACGCTGGACGTGCGCATGGAGCATCGGCCGGCCTCGGCCGGCAGCTATGCGCACCAGCTCGCGCAGATCGAGACGGTGCGCGACTTCAGCACCTCGGCCACGCTCGCCGCGCTGACCGACCTGCCCTTCGTGCTGCTGTTTGTCGCAATGATCTTCGTGATCGCCGGTCCGCTGGGCTGGGTGATGGTGATCGCGATCCCGACGATCCTAGGCGCCGCCGCGCTGATCCAGGGCGCGCTGCGCCGCACGATGCGCGAGCAGCTCGACCACCAGGCCGAGCAGCAGGGCGTGCTGGTCGAGGCGATCGAGGGGCTGGAGGACCTGAAGGCCGCCGGCGCGCAGGGCCGCTTCCTGCGCCGCTGGGAGGAAGCCACCGCCGCCGCCGCCGAGACCGCGCTGCGCGCGCGCCACTTGACCGGCTGGACCCACAACCTCGCCGGCGCCGCTCAGCAGCTCGTCACGCTGGTGATGCTGGTCTGGGGCGTCTACCTGATCGACGACAAGGTCATCACCGGCGGTGCGCTGATCGGCGCGGTGATGTTCGCCGGCCGCGCGATCGGCCCGCTGTCCAGCGTGGTCGGCCTGGCCACGCGCTGGCAGGGCGCGCGCGCCGCGCTCGCGACGCTCGACCGCCTGATGAGCCTGCCGGTCGAGCGCGACCCGCAGCGCCGCTACGACGCCGCGCCGCCGATCAGCGGTCGCCTCGCGCTGGCCGAGGTCGGCTTCGCCTACCCGGCCACCGGCGCGGCGCCGCCGCCGGCCGTGCTGCAGGGCCTGAACCTGAAGATCGAAGCGGGCGAGCGCATCGCCATCCTCGGGCGCATCGGCAGCGGCAAGTCGACCGTGCTGCGGCTGCTGGCCGGGCTGTACGAGCCGACGGTCGGCCGCGTCGAGGTCGACGGCATCGACCTGCGCCAGATCGACCCGGCCGACTACCGCGCGCGCGTCGGTTTCGTTTCGCAGGAGCCGCGGCTCTTCAAGGGCACGCTGCGCGAGAACGTCACGATGGGCCGTGCCGCGATCGACGCCGCGCGGCTGGCCGAGGTCGCCCGCATCACTGGGCTGGACCGCCTGGTTGCGAGCCACCCGCAGGGCTGGGAGCTGCCGGTCGGCGAGATGGGCGGGCTGCTGTCCGGCGGCCAGCGCCAGCTGGTCGCGCTGGCGCGCTGCCTGGCGCTCGAGCCGCGCATCCTGCTGATGGACGAGCCGACCAGCTCGATGGACGCGCAGTCCGAGATTTCCTTCCTGAAGCAGCTGAAGGACGCCGCCGCAGGCCGCACGCTGGTCGCGGTGACGCACCGCCCGGCGGTGCTGGAGCTGGTCGAGCGCATCGTCGTCGTCGACGCCGGCCAGGTGCTGCTCGACGGGCCGAAGGCTGCCGTGCTCGCCAAGCTGCAGGGCCTGCGCGCGGCCGTCGCCGAGGCGCCGGCGCCGCGCGTGCACCTGCACCCGGCGACGCAGCGCGCCGCTACCGCCTGAGACCCTGCCATGGCACTCGCCCGCGGCGACGCCCGCTTCCTCTCCGAACTGCGCGCGGCCGAGCAGGTCGAGGCGCTGCCGCGCGTCACCGCGGCGCTGTGGCTGATGCTGGGCTGCATCGTCGCGGCGCTGGCCTGGGCCACGCTGACCAAGGTCAACCAGGTCACCACCGCTGACGCCCGCGTCGTGCCTGACGGCCGCGAGCAGGTCATCGCCAGCCTCGAAGGCGGGCTGCTCGCCGAGCTGCTGGTGCGCGAGGGCGACACGGTGAAGGCCGGCCAGCCGCTCGCCCGACTGGACCCGACGCGCTTCGAGACCCAGCTCAACGAGGGCGAGGCCAAGCGCCTCGCGCTGGCCGCAACCGCCGCGCGGCTTGACGCCGAGGTGCGCGGCAGCGCGCTGCAGTTCCCGAAGGACGTCGCGGCCCAGCCCCGGCTGGTGGCTGCCGAGGCCGAGGCCTTCCAGGCCCGCCGCCGCGCGCTCGACGAGGCGCTGGCCGCCCACCGCCGCAGCGCCGAACTGCTGGGCCGCGAGCTCGCGGTCGCGCAAAGCATGGCCACGCAGGGGCTGATGAGCGAGGTCGAGGTGATGCGCCTGCAGCGCCAGATCAACGAGCAGACGCTGCAGGGCCAGGAGCGTGTCAACCGCTTCCGCCAGGACGCCAGCACCGAGCGGCTGCGCGTGCGCGCCGAGCTCGCGCAGCTCGACGAACAGCTCGCCGGCCGCAGCGACGTGCTGCGCCGAACCGTGCTGGCCTCGCCGGTCGACGGCGTCGTGAAGAACATCCGCGTGGCCACCGTCGGCGGCGTGATCGCCGGCGGGGCGCCGGTGATGGAGATCGTGCCGGCCAGCCCGCGGCTGCTGGTCGAGGTGCGCGTCAAGCCCGGCGAGATCGGCTTCCTGCGCGTCGGCCAGCATGCCGAACTGAAGCTCGCCGCCTACGACCAGGCGACCTACGGCACGCTGGCCGGGCGCATCGAGCACATCAGCCCCGACGCGATCGGTGACCCTGACAAGGCCCCGGCCGGCACCGACCCGACCTACTACCGCGTGCTGGTGCGTACCGAGGCCGCGACGCTGCAGGCCCAGGGCCGCATGCTGCCGGTGATCCCCGGCATGACCGGTACCGTCGACCTGCACACCGGCGAGCGCACGGTCGCCGAGTTCCTGCTGCGGCCGGTGCTGAAGTCGCGCGAGGCCTTCCGCGAGAGCTGAGGGCCGCGGTGATGCGCTCGCTCCTGCCCAGCGCCGTCGTGCTGCTGCTGGCCCTTGGCGCCGGCCCGCTCGCGGCCGCCTGCGTGGACACGCCCGCCGCACCGGCGCCGGCGCTCGATGCCCCGGCCGCGCGCACCGCCTTGCGCGAGCTGGTCGGCGAGGCCTGGCAGCGCAGCCAGGCGCTCGGCGCCGCGCGCCTGCTCGCCGAGGCCGCCGCCAGCGACCTCGACGAAGCCCGTGCCGCAGGGCGCCCGAAGGCCACGCTGTCGGCCAGCGCCGCGCAGGCCGGCCAGGGCGGCGACGACATGCTCGAGCGCGTCGGCGCGCAGGGCCGCGCGGCGGTCGAGATCGGCGCGCCGCTGTGGGACGCCGGGCGCATCGAGCGCCTGTCCGACTGGCGCCGCGCGCTGGCCGACGCGGCGCGCTTCGGCCAGCTCGGGCTGCAGGAGCAGGTGGCGCTGCAGACCGTCGCGCTCGCGCTCGAGCGCAGCCGCCATGCGCAGCAGGCGCAGGTCTACGCGCGCTATGCGCGCCAGATGGGCTGCTTGGTCGGCTCGCTCGAACAGATCGTCGCGGCCGACCGCGGTCGCGCCAGCGAGCTGGTGCAGGCGCGCAAGACGCTGCAGCAGGCCGAGCTCGCCGAGAGCCAGGCACGCGCGCAGCGCCGCCAGGCCGAAATCCGGCTCGCACGTTTCGTCGGCGAGCGGCTGCCCACCGGTGACACTGACCCCTACGCGGCGCTACTCGACGAGCCGGCGCCGCTGGACCGCACGCTGGCCGAGGCCGAGCGCGCCAGCGAGATCGCCCAGCTCACGGCCCAGGCCGACGCTGCCGAGGCTTACGGCCGCGCGGTGGTGGCTGGCCACCAACCACAGCTGAACTGGGTGGTATCCGGCGCGCGCACCGCCGGCACCGGCGATGGCCGGACCTGGAGCGCCGGCCTGACGCTGTCGGTCCCACTGCTGGACCAGAGTGCCGGGCCGGCGATCGCCGCCGCGCGCCAGCGCGCCGAGGCCGCGCGGGCGCAGCGTGCCGACGCGCTGGAGGCGCGCCGCAGCCGCATCGCCGAAGCCCACGAGCAGGCGCTCGCCGCCCAGGACCGCGCCGTGCGCAGCGACGCCGTGCTGCGCGACAGCGAGCGCGTGCGCGAGGCGACGCGGCTGCAATGGCAGCAGCTCGGCCGCCGCTCGCTGTTCGACGTGATGGCGGCGGAGGGCGAGCACTACGCGCTGGAGGTCGGCCGCGTCAACGCTCGCATCGATGCGCGCCAGGCCGCGGTGCTGCTGTGGTCGCTGGGCGCGGGGATCGCCGCAAGGCTCGAATGAGGGTGCATTTCTGACCTTGCCGCGCCGCCTCGGCGGCTAAGCTTGCGACCACTTTCCCAACCGAGGCGCCATGAGCAAGACCTTCCTCCACGTGGGCTGCGGCCCGAAGCGCAAGAACAGCACCACGCCGGCCTTCGCCACCGACGAGTGGACGGAAGTGCGCCTGGACATCGACGTCGCGATCCAGCCTGACATCGTTGGCACGATGACCGATATGTCGGCGGTCGCCACGGCCTCGGTCGATGCGGTGTTCTCCAGCCACAACGTCGAGCACCTCTATCCGCACGAAGTGCCAATGGCGCTGGCCGAGTTCAGGCGCGTGCTGCGCCCCGGGGGCTTCGTCGTCATCACCTGCCCGGACCTGCAGGCGGTCGCACAGCTGATCGCCGAGGACAAGCTGACCGAGCCGGCCTACGTCTCGGCAGCCGGTCCGATCACGCCGCTGGACATCCTCTACGGTCATCGCCCGCCGATGGCGGCCGGCAACCTCTACATGGCGCACCGCTGTGGCTTCACGCAGAAGGTGCTGACCGCGACACTGCAGGCCGCCGGGTTCCCGACCGTGGCGGCGCTGCGGCGCGCACGCAGTTTCGACCTGTGGGCGCTGGCCACCGTCGAGGCGATGGAGGGCGAGGCGCTGACTGCGCTGGCGCGCAGCCACTTCCCGGCCGGCTGAGCCGCCGCCGCGATGCGCTACAGATAGTCGCCGTGTTCCGGCGGCGTGGGCAGATCGTGCAGGCCGTCGACGCGGGTCACCGGGATGCGCGCCAGCGCCTCGTCCGTCAGGTCCTCCAGGCAGCCGAGGTTCACGCCGACCATCGGCCCGACCGGCGTGTCGTTGCCGATGCCGAAGGCACGCACGCCACAGTGCCGGCAGAAGAAATGCTGGTTGTGGCGCGTGTGGAAGCGGTACTCGGTGAGCGCGTCCTGGCCCGTGAGCAGCCGGAACTGCGCCGGCCGCGCGACCGCGGCCCAGAAGCGCGTGCGCCGGCAGATCGAGCAGTTGCAGCGGTAGCTCGGCTGCGCGAGGTCGAGTTCGACCTCGAAACGCACCGCGCCGCAGTGGCAGCTGCCGCGGTAGAGGGCCAGGGCGGTCGTCACGGTGCGCAGGGGGGCTCGCCGGCCGGTCGCCGGTAGAGGGTGAATTCCGCGCCGGTGTCGAGGTCGCGGTAGCGGTGGGTGTGGGCGTCGATCGCGACGATCTCGGTGCAGTAGCTCGCGCCCGCCGGTAGCCAGAAGTTCGCGCTCGCCGCGCTGAGCCGGTAGCACATGCGCTGCCCGCTCACGTGGATGCGGCCGGCGCCGCGGAAGGGGCGCGGGTCGCCGTCGGCCTGGCCGCAGGCCTCGAAACCGCCGTCGGCGTCGAAGCGGTCCCAGGCCCAGCAGGTGCGCCCGCCATCCTGCGAGTTGCACCACAACCCGACCAGCGCCTGCGCCAGCGCCGCGTCGCGCGGCGGGTCGGCAGCCCACGCGGGGCCGGTGCCCCCGGCGAGGGCCAACAGCAGCAAGGCCAGCGCCCGCATCAATACGCCCGGGCGACCCGCGCGAGCGGCGGCTCGGCCGCGGCGTCGAGGTCGCCGCGGCCCAGCGCCAGCGCCTTGGCCACCGAGGCGAGCGGCGCACAGGCGCGCGCCCGGCGGGTGACGGCCTCGATGTCCGGCTCGAGCGTCTGCGCCTCGGCGAGGTAGATCTGGCCATGCTCGGGCGTGCCGGCCAGCACCTCCTTCGACCACAGCCGGTACAGGCCGGCAGCGAGCCAGGCACGCCCCACGGCGTAGTCCATCCGCTGCAGCGCCTGGCGCGCGCGCGCCACCGCCTGCTCGGGCTCGTCGAGCACGCACAGCAGGAAATGGGCGTAGCTGCCGTAGCGCCAGGCCGAGTCCGCCTCGAGGTCGAGCAGCTGGCGGTGGAGCTCGTCGGCCTGCGGCAGCTGGCCGGTGAGTTCGCAATAGCGGATCAGCCCCTCGAAGGCGGCCGCCCGGGCCTTGCGGTTGGTGGTCGATCCATCGATCACCTCGCGGTAGTGCCGCGCGGCCTCGTCGTAGCGTCCCTCCTCGATCAGCAGGTCGGCCCAGTTGTTGTGCAGCCAGGGGTCGCCGGTGCCGATCCGTTCAGCCTGGAGCAGCGCCGCGACCGCGTCCTGGTGCCGGTGCATCAGCTTGAACAGGTGACCGCGCAGCACATAGGCCTCGGCGAAGGCCGGCTCGATCTCGAGGGCCCGGGTGATCAGCGCGTCGGCGGTTTCCAGCGCGCCGGGCTGGAAGCGCGCCGAGCCGACGTGGCCGCGCATGATCTGGTAGCGCGCCATCTCGCGGTACGAGGGGGCATGGCGCGGATGGGCCTGCAGCACCGCGCCGAGCTCGACGCGGGCCGACTCGAGCAGGGCCGTGTCGCCACGGTAGCGGTTCAGCAGCTCGACGGCCTGGTCGAAGTGCGCGCGCATCGGCGGCGTCAGCGCCTCGCTCTGCGCCAGCACGGCCAGGGGCAGCAGCCCCCCGAGCAGCAACAAGGGCGTGACGACTCGGCGCAGGGTCTTGTTCATGGTGCGAACTCCCCGCGGCGCGCTGCTGCGCCGCCGGGGCCATCATCGCCGAAGTGGCGGGCGCCTGGCCAGTCTGGCGGCCGTATCCATGGGGCGCGCGGTGTTGCCGCAGCGCGCCGGCCGCGATCCCTGGGAACGGCATGCGGTACGCTGCGAGGGATTTTCCCGGGCCCCTTTCACGATGCGCTTCGAACACCTGCTGCAGGTCACCGACCCGGCCGATCCGCGCGTGCCGCCGATGAGCCGTGCCGAGCTGTGGCGCGGCCTGCTGCGGCGCGTCGACGCGCCCCAGGACTTCCCGATGGGGCCGGATCGCTGCAGCGCGCGCCGTGGCGCCGGCGGCGAGTCCGAGCGCCACCGCAGGATCCACTTCGGCAGCCTGGTGTTCGAGGACCATGTGCAGCTCGAGGCCGAGCGGCGCATCGTCTTCACGCCGCGGCCGCACGAGGGCGCGGCGCCGGTGCGGCTGACGATCACGCTGGAGGAGCCGGCGCCGGCCCTGCTGTGCCTGCGCTTCGTGTACGAGGTCCAGGGCGAGCTCAGCGCCGAGGACCGTGCGCTGCAGCGCTACCGCGAGCAGGCCTGGCTCGAGATGGACTGCGAGATGCTGCGCACGCTGCGCGAGTGGCTCGCCGCGGGGACGCTCTAGGGCGCGTGCGCGCCGGCCCGCCGCCTAGGCCTCGTCGGCGTCGATCAGCCCGGTGCGCACCGCCAGGCGCACCAGCGCCGGCAGGTCGGCGACGCCGAGCTTGTGCATCAGCCGGCTGCGGTAGGTGTCGACCGTCTTCGGCGACAGGTGCAGCGCCTCGCCGACCGCCGCGCTCGACTGGCCGCGCACCACCATCGCGATGATCTGGCGCTCGCGCGGCGACAGGTTCGCCAGCGGGTCGCTGCCGGTGCTGTCGGTCAGCGCGGTGGCGGCGAGCTCGGCGACCTCGCAGCCGAGGTGGCGGCGCCCCTGGGTCACGGCCTCGATCGCGCGCAGCAGCTCGCTCGAGGGCGAGCCCTTCAGCACATAGCCGGCCGCCCCCATGCGCAGCGCCTCGGCGACATGGCGCGGCTGGGCCGACATCGTCAGCACGATGGTGCGCGTGGGCAGCGCACGTCGCTGCAGCTCGGGCAGCAGCTCGAAGCCCGAGCGCTCGCCCAGGCTCAGGTCGAGCAGCAGCACCTCGGGGTTCAGGCGCAGCAGCGCGCCGAGCGCCTCGGTCGGGTCGGCCGATTCGCCGAGCACGCGGTGCCCGGCGGTCTCCAGCACGGCCCGCAGGCCCTCGCGCAGCATCGCGTGGTCGTCGAGCAGGTAGACGGAACTCATCCGTGGTTCTCCCACAGCAGCGTGACGGTGGTGCCCTCGCCGGGCGGCGTGCGCACCTCGAAGCGTGCGCCGATCGCCAGCGCGCGCTCGCGCATGCCGACCAGCCCGAGGTGGCCGGGGCGCCCCTGGGCGAACTCGGGGGCCAGGCCGCGACCGTCGTCGCCGACCTCGAGCGCGAGGCGCCGCGCGCCGCCCTCGATCGACACGCGCACCAGTGCCGCGTCGGCGTGCAGCAGCGCGTTGCCGATCGCCTCGCGCGCGATCATGAAGGCGGCGTATTCGATGTCGGCCGGCCAGCGCTGTGTCGCCAGCGCCGGCGCGACGTCGAGCAGCAGGTCCACGCCCTCGGGCAGCGGGTGGCGTGCCGCGATCTCGTTGTCGAGCGCGGCGGCAAGCCCCTGCTCGTCGAGCAGCGGCGGGCGCAGCTCGGACAGCACCTGGCGCACCTCGCCGATCGCCTGGCCGACCAGCCGGTCGAGCCGCTCGCGCGTGGGGCCGCCGGCCGGCAGCGCGTCGAGGCCGAGGCGCAGCGCCGCGAGCGTCTGGCCGAGCCGGTCATGCAGCGCCTGCGCCAGCAGGCGCGAGGTCGCCTTCTCCTGGGCCATCAGGCGCTGGGTCAGCTCGGTCAGCTCGATCTGGTACTGCATCAGCGCGTGCTCCTGGCGCACGCGCTCGGTCACGTCGCGCAGGATCGCGGTCAGCACCTGGCGCTCGTTGACGTGCACCTGCGAGATCGAGGCCTCGAGCTCGATGAGCACCCCGTCGGCGCGCAGGCCCTGGACCCGCCCGGCGCCCATGCTGCGGCGCGTGACCCGCGAGGCCGCGAAGCTGGCGAGCGCGGCGCCGTGGCGCGTACGCTGCGCCGGCGGCAGCAGGATGTCGAGCGGCTGGCCGAGCAGCGCATCGGCGCGGTGGCCGAAGATGCGCTCGGCCGCCGGGTTGACCAGCTCGATGCGGCCCTGCACGTCGGTGCTGATCACCGCGTCGCTGGCCGACTGGATCACCGCCGCCAGCATCGCCTCGCTCTCGCGGCGGGCCTTCTCGGCCTCGCGGCGCTGGCTCAGGTCGCGCGTCACCTGCGCATAGCCGCTCGGCGCGGCGGACGACCCGATGCGGTAGAGCAGCGCATTGCCCCAGAAGTGCGAGCCGTCGCGGCGCCGGCACCAGCCCTCGAACTCGACCCGGCCGTCGCGCGCCACCTGCTCGAGCGTGGGCGCGGGCGCATCGGCACCGCCCTGGAGCAGGGCGGCGTGCGCGCGGCCCAGCACCTCGTCGGCGCGCCAGCCGGTCAGGCGTTCGGCGCCGGCGTTGAAGCTGGTCACGCGGCCTTCGGCGTCGAACATGACCAGCCCGTAGTCGACCGCCGCGTCGGTCAGCAGCTGCAGGCGGTGCTCGAGCGCCTCGGCCTGGGCGCGCGCCGCCTGCTCGGCGGTCACGTCGCGCACCTGGGCGAGCAGGCCGAGGTAGACGCCGTTGCCGTCGTGCAGCTTCGTCAGCCGCCATTCGCCGCGCACCGCCGTGCCGTCGCGGCGCTGCACCGCGGTGGCGAACTCGAAGGGGCCCGGCTCGCGGGCGATGCGCTGGTGCAGCCGCTCGTGGCCCGGGTCCTCGCCGGCGCGGCGCAGCAGCAGCTCGCCGGCCGGGCGGCCGAGCACCTCCGCCGCCGACCAGCCGAACATGGCCTCGCAGGTGCCGTTCCAGTACAGCAGCCGGTCATCGGGGCCGCTGAGGTAGACCGCGGCGGGCAGCTGGTCGAGCATCGCGCGCAGCCGCTGCGCATCGCCGACCACGCGGCCGAGCACGTCGTCGACGCCGCGGGGCACGCCGTCGCCGCGGCGCAGCTGCGAGGCGAGCGCATCGAGGTAGCCGGCCAGGCCGTGCTCGCGCTGGGCTCCGGCCGCGCCGGCGTAGCGCTCGGTGGCTGCGGCGAGCAGCCCGGCGTAGGGCTGCGACAGCCGGCGCGACAGCAGCCAGCCGGCGGCACCGACGCCGAGCGCGACCAGCAGCCCGCCGGCGAGCACGCGCTGCTCGAGCGCGGTCACCGGCGCGATCGCGGCATCGAGGTCCTGCTGCGCGACGATCTGCCAGCCGAGCGAGCGCGGGTCGTCGGCCGGCGTGAGCGGCGCGGCGGCGGCGACCAGGCGATCGCTGTGCGCGCCGATGTCGAACAGCCGGCCCGGCGCGGGCCGCTGCCGCAGCGCCTCGCGCAGCGCCTGGGCACGCGTGGCGTCGAGCGCGCCGAGCAGCGGTTCGCCGCTGCGCGACAGCACCACGGTGCGCAGCCCCGCGCCAGGGCTCGTCGAGCGCTCCAGCAACTGGCCGAACCAGGTCCAGTCGACATGCGCGGCGAGCACGCCGCGCGGCTGGCCGGTGGCGTCGAACAGCGGCATCGCGATGTCGATCAGCCGCGGCACGCTGCCATCGGCCGTCGGCGCCAGCAGCGGCGCCAGCGCGACGGCGGGGTGCACGTCGCCGACCCAGGGGCCGCGCAGGCCCTCCGAGAACACCGGGCGCTGCGCGATCGACTGACCTTCCAGCAGCCCGCCGGTGGCGGCGAGCACGCGGCCCTCGAGGTCGGTCACGCCGATCCACGCGAAGCCGCCGGTGTTGCGCTGCAGCCAGTCCAGCTCCTCGCGCATCCCGGCCAGGGGGGCGCCGGGCTCGAGCCGCTGGTTGCGCGCGAGCAGCTGTACCGCGGCGATGCGGTGGTTCAGCGCCCACGAGAAAGCATCGGCCACGCGCAGCGCGGTGTGTCCGACCTCCTCCTTGGCGCGCGCCTCCAGGTAGCGCCCCAGCAGGCGGTCGGCGAGCCCGAGCAGGCCCAGCAGCAGCAGCAGCGCCATCGCCGCCGGCACCAGCGACAGCTTCCAGGACAGGGGCAGGGCGGGGGACTTCAAGGGGACGAGGCCGACGGCCGCGCCAGTGTAGGACCGGCCGCGGGCCGTCCGCCTCAGGGCTGCACGCGGTCGATCAGCAGCTCGACGGCGCCGCCGGTGGCCGGCACCGGCTCGGCGATCAGGTCACCGGGCTGGGGCAGGGCCTGGCCCGAGCGCGAGATGCGCGCGCCGACGACGACGCGCGGGAAGGCCGAGAGCTTGAACTCCGGCGACATCGCCAGGCTGTCGTCGAGCGTGAACTCGAGCGGCAGGTCGGCGACGCGCAGGCGACGGATCGCCAGCGGCATGCGCGGGCCCTCGGCGGCGCGCGCGTAGACGAACAGGGTGTCGTCGGGGCGGGCCCGGGCCGCCAGCGCCGGCGCCAGCCGCACGCGGCCGGCGATCGACGAGGCCGCCGCCGCGGCAGGCGCGGCCGCCGGGCTCGACGCCGCGGCGCCACCGGCGCGCGCGCGCACCTCGGCGAGGCTGTTGTCGAGGCTGGCCGCGAGCTCGCCGCCGGCGGGCACGTCGACGCGTGCGCGGGTCCAGTAGTCGGCTGCGGCCGTCCAGTCCGCGCGGTCGAAGGCGGCACTGCCGGACAGCACCAGGGCCTTGAGGTTCTTCGGGTCGAGCTTGAGCGCCTGCTCGAGCAGCGCGGTCGGCTCGCCGACGAGGCTGCGCCCCTGCTTCATCGCGAGCGCGTCGGCGCGGTCGGCATAGAACTGCGCCTCCTGCGGGGCCAGCGCGATCGCGCGCTGCCAGGCGCGGTCGGCCTCGTCGAAGCGCTGCATCGAGGCATAGGAGCGCGCCAGCAGCACCCAGCCCTCGAGCTCGTTGGGCTGGCCGGCCAGGCCCGGCATGCGCTGGGCGAGCTGCTCGACCATCGCGACCACGTCGGCCTCGCTGAGCGCGGAGGCGGCCGCGGCGGGGGGCTGCGCGCGGGGGGCGAGCGCATCACGGTTGCCGAGGGCGCCGTAGAGCGCGATCGCGACGGCCGGCAGCAGCAGGCCGAGCGCGAGCGCGGTCCCGGGCGCGCGCGCGGCGGCCGCGGTCGCGGTCGCCGCGGGGGCGGCTGCGCCTTCCTCGTCGAGCGCGCGGCGCTCGATCTCGGCGCGGCTGCGCGCATGGGTGTCGGCGTCGAGCGTGCCGGCCGCGTGCTCGGCGTCGAGCGCGGCCAGCTGCTCGCGCAGGATGTCGAGGTTGGCGCGCGAGCGCGGGGCGGCGCCTGCGGCGCGCGGCGCGCGCAGCAGCGCGGGCAGCAGCAGGCCCAGCGCCAGGGCCAGCAGTGCGCCGGCGGCGATCCAGAACAGGGTCATTGGGGGTCTTCGTTGAGCAGCGCGCGGGCGCGCTGCGCGTCGGCGGCGTCGAGCGCCGGGGCCGCGGCGGCCCGGCGGCGGCGGCGGATGTGGATCGCCAGCACCAGCGCGCCGACGCCCAGCAGCACGAAGGGGCCGGCCCACAGCAGCAGCGTCGTACCCTTGAGCGGCGGGCGGTAGAGCACGAAGTCGCCGTAGCGCGCGGTCATGAAGTCGAGGATCTGGCGCTCCGACTGGCCGGCCGCGAGCTTCTGGCGGATCTGCTTGCGCAGGTCGATCGCGAGGTCGGCCTGCGAGGCGGCGATGGTCTCGTTCTGGCAGACCAGGCAGCGCAGCTCGGCAGCGACCGCGTAGACGCGCGCCTCGAGCGCCGGGTCCTCGGCCAGCGGCGCGGCCTGCGCCGGCGCGGAAGCGCCCTGGGCCCAGGCCGGCGCGGCGGCCAGCAAGACGAGCGACAGCAACAAGGCGCGCATGTCAGCGGCCCCGACGCTGGCGCGGCGCGCAGGCCTGCGCGCCGCCGCATACGGCCCAGCCGCCGCCGCGGCCCGGCTCTGCCGGTCCGCCAGCGGGCCTTGCAGGCCGCGTCGAGCCAAGTGGCTCGACCCCTCGCCAGGCACGAACGATCCACGGGACCTTTCGTGTCCGGGCTTGGCCCGCTGGAGGGGAAGCGGCGCAGCCGCAACGGGGGTGGACCCGCTCACGCACCTTCTTGCTCCAGCTTGGCGACCAGCGGCAGGATCTCGTCGCGCAGCGCCTCGGGCGTGATCGGGCCGATGTGCTTGTGGCGGATCACGCCGTACTTGTCGACCACGAAGGTCTCGGGCACGCCGTAGACGCCGTAGTCGATGCCGACCAGGCCCTCGGTGTCGGACACCGACAGCTGGTAGGGGTCGCCATGCTCCTTCAGCCAGGCCAGCGCGTCGGCGCGCTGGTCCTTGTAGTTCAGGCCGATCAGCGGCACCGTGCCCCGCTGGGCCAGGTCGACCAGCAGCGGGTGCTCGATGCGGCAGGCCACGCACCACGAGGCCCAGACGTTGAACAGCCAGACCTTGCCGCGCAGGTCGGCCGTCGAAAGCTTGGCGCCGGGGTCGGCGAGCTGCGGCAGGCTGAACATCGGCGCCGGCTTGTCGACCAGCGGCGAGGGCACCTGGCGCGGGTCGCGGTTCAGCCCCACGGCGAGAAAACCCGCCAGCAGCAGGAAGATCGCCAGCGGCAGCAGCGCGCGCTTCATGCCGTGGCCGCTCCGGCGGGCAGCGCCGCGGCGCTGCGGCGCGCGCGGTAGCGGCGATCGGCCACCGCGAGGAAGCCGCCGGCGCCCATCAGCAGGCAGCCGATCCAGATCCAGTTGACGAAGGGCTTGTGGTGCAGCCGCACCGCCCAGGCGGTCGCGCTGACCGGCTCGCCCAGCGAGGTGTAGAGGTCGCGCGTCAGGCCGCGGTCGATCGAGCCCTCGGTCATCGCCATGCGCGTGACGTCGTACAGGCGGCGCTCCGGGTGCAGCACGGTGACCGGGCGGCCCTGCGCATCGGTGACGGTCAGGTCGGCGCGGCGCGCGGTGTAGTTGGGCCCGCGCAGCTCGCGCACGCCCTCGAGGCGGAACTGGTAGCCGCCGACGCTGGCGCTTTGGCCGGGCTCCATGCGCACGTCGGTCTCGCTCTCGTAGCCCATCACCAGCGTGACGCCGACGATGAAGACCGCGACGCCGAAGTGCGCGAGCAGCATGCCGTACCAGGACAGCGGCTGGCGCGCCAGCGCCTCGGCGGCGCCGCGCTCGCTCTCGCGCACGCGCTGCACGAGGTGGGCGATGGTGCTGGCGGCGATCCAGGCGGCCAGCAGCAGGCCGAAGCCGATCATCGGCGTCCACTTGCCCAGCAGCAGCGGCGCGACGACGGCGGCGACGAAGCTGACCGCCGCGGCCCACTTCAGCTGCACCGCCAGCTCGGGCAGCTTCGCCTCGCGCCAGCGTGCCACCGGGCCGATGCCGAGCAGGAACAGCGCCGGCGCCATCAGCGGCACGAAGACGGCCTGGAAGTAGGGCGGGCCGACCGAGATCTTGCCCATGTTCAGCGCGTCGAGCAGCAGCGGGTAGAGCGTGCCCAGCAGCACCGCGCCGGCGGCCACCACCAGCAGCACGTTGTTGGCCAGCAGCGCCGACTCGCGCGACAGCAGCTCGAAGCTGCCACCCAGCCCGACCTTGGGCGCGCGCCAGGCGAACAGCGTCAGCGAGCCGCCGATCACGACGACCAGGAAGCCGAGGATGAACAGACCGCGCGCCGGGTCGGTGGCGAAGGCGTGCACCGAGCTCAGCACGCCCGAGCGGACGATGAAGGTGCCGAGCAGCGACAGCGAGAAGGCCATGATCGCCAGCAGCGCGGTCCACATCTTGAAGCCGCCGCGCTTCTCGGTGACGGCCAGCGAGTGGATCAGCGCGGTGCCCACGAGCCAGGGCATGAAGGAGGCGTTCTCGACCGGGTCCCAGAACCACCAGCCGCCCCAGCCGAGCTCGTAATAGGCCCAGAAGCTGCCGAGCGCGATGCCCAGCGTCAGGAAGCACCAAGCCACCGTGGTCCAGGGCCGCGACCAGCGCGCCCAGGCGGCGTCGAGCCGCCCGGCCAGCAGCGCTGCGACCGCGAACGCGAACGCGACCACGAAGCCGACGTAGCCCATGTACAGCAGCGGCGGGTGGAAGATCATCCCCGGGTCCTGCAGCAGCGGGTTCAGGTCCTTGCCGTCGGGCGCGCCGGGCAGCAGGCGCTCGAAGGGGTTGGAGGTGAACAGCGTGAAGGCCAGGAAGCCGCAGGAGATCAGCCCCATCACGCCGAGCACGCGTGCGACGGTCGGCTCGTCGAGGCTGCGCGAGAAGGCCGCCACCGCCAGCGTCCAGCCGGCCAGGATCAGCGCCCACAGCAGGATCGAGCCCTCATGGTTGCCCCAGACCGCGGTGA
>DATMJX010000335.1:0-4170 GCA_035553715.1 Methylibium sp. | reverse complement strand
CGCGAAAGATCCCCGCCACCATCGTCACCGGCTTTCTCGGCAGCGGCAAGACCACGCTGCTGCGCGAGCTGCTGCACAACGCCAGGGGCCGGCGCATCGCCGTCATCGTCAACGAATTCGGCGAGCTCGGCATCGACGGCGAGCTGCTGCGCGGCTGCGGCATCGGCTGCGACGAGGTCGGCGCGCCCGACGGCCAGCTGTTCGAGCTGGCCAACGGCTGCCTGTGCTGCACTGTGCAGGAGGAATTCGCGCCGGTGATGGAACGCCTGGCGGCACGCCGCGAGCAGATCGACCACCTGGTCATCGAGACCTCGGGTCTGGCCCTGCCCAAGCCGCTGGTGCAGGCCTTCCAGTGGCCGGCGCTGCGCCATGCCTTCACCGTCGATGCGGTGATCACCGTCGTCGATGCCCCCGCGGTGGCCGCCGGGCGTTTTGCCGACGACCCGGTCGCGGTCGATGCGCAGCGCCGCAACGACGACAACCTCGACCACGACTCGCCGCTCGCCGAGCTGTTCGAGGACCAGCTCGCCACCGCCGACCTGGTCGTCGTGCACAAGACCGACGGCCTGGACGCCGCCACGCTGGCCGGCGTCGAAGCCGCGATCCGCCGCGAGACCGCGCCGGGCGTGAAGCTGGTGCAGGCGCAGCACGGCCGCATCGACGCCAGCGTGCTGCTGGGCCTGGCGCGCGCGGTCGAGGACGACATCGACCGGCGCAAGACCCACCACGACGAGGAGGAAGACCACGACCACGACGCCTTCGACTCGGTCTCGGTGACCGTGCTCGCCACCGACCGCGAGCGCCTGCTGGCCGCGCTGCACGGCCTGGTCGAGCGCCACGAGATCTACCGCGCCAAGGGTTTCGTCGCGCTGCCCGGCGCGGCGATGCGGCTGGTGGTGCAAGGCGTGGGTGCGCGCTTCGACAGCTATTTCGACCGGCCCTGGCACACCGGCGAGACGCGGGCCTCGCGCCTGGTGCTGATCGGCGCCGGGCTGGATGCGGCCCGGCTGCAGGCCGAGCTGGACGGCGCGCTGGCAGCGACCGCCGCCTGACGCCGCAACCAGGCGACCACGCTCCATGCACCTGCTGTCCGCCCGCCCTGGCGGCCACGTCGAAGACGGTGGCCAGGGCGTCGTGCGCATCGCGCAGACGCCCGGCGAGGTGGTGGTGCTGAGCGCCGCCGATACCAGCCTCTCGCTGCTGGCCGATGCTGCCGCCGGGCTCGGTCCCGACCATCCCCGCGTGCGCCTGGCCAACCTGATGGCACTGCGTCAGCCGGCGTCGGTGGACCTGTATGTCGACGACGTGCTGCGCCATGCGCGCGTCGTCGTGATCGACCACCTCGGCGCGCCCAGCGACTGGGCCTACGTAGTCGAACGCGCGATGGCGCTGGCCCGCGAACGCGGCCAGTGGCTGGCGATGTTCTCCGGCGATGCGGTCGAGGATCCGCAGCTGCTGCTGCGCAGCACCGCGCCGCCCGAGGACTGCCGCCAGCTGTGGCGCTGCCTGCGCGAAGGCGGGCGCGACAACGCGCAGGCCTTCTTCGCGCTAATCGGCCATGCCGCCTTCGGTCTCGGCGCGCGGCCGCCGCGACCGTTGCCCTTGCCGGCGGTCGTCCGCTACAGCGCTGCAGCAGCGCCCGCGCCGTGGCGGCCGGGCGCGCCGGTGGCCCTGCTGCTGTTCTACCGCGCCCATCTGCAGGCCGGCAATACGGCGGTCTTCGACGCGATGCTCGCCGCGCTCGAAGCCGCCGGCCTGAATGCGCAGGCCCTGGCGGTGGATTCGCTGAAGAACCCCGGCAGCCATGCGGCGGTGCAGGCGCTGGCCGCGGAGCACCGCGTCGCGATCCTGCTGAACGCGACGAACTTCGCCGTCGCCTCGCCGGAAGACAGCGATGGCGATGCAGCGCCCGCTACGCTGGCCGGCGACGCGCCGGTGCTGCAGCTGATCACCGCCGGCTGCACGCAGGAACAGTGGCAGGCCGACCCGCACGGCCTCGCGCCGCGCGACCTGGCGATGCAGGTGGTGCTGCCCGAGGTCGACGGCCGCATCCTGACGCGCGCGATCAGCTTCAAGGGCGTGAGCCGGCGCTGCGAACACACCGAGCTCGACGTGCTGCGCTACCTGCCCGAGCCCGGGCGCATCGCCTTCGTCGCCGAACTGGCGCGCCGCTGGTGCGTGCTGCGCGACAAGCCGAATGCCGACAAGCGACTCGCGCTGATCCTCGCCAATTACCCAGCCGACGACTCGCGCATCGCCGGCGGCGTCGGGCTGGACACGCCGGCATCCACCGTGGCCATCCTGCAGGCGCTGCAGGCGGCCGGCTATGCCACCAGGGAGCTGCCCGACAGCGGCGATGCGCTGATCGCCGCGCTGCGGCGCGGCATCACCAACGAGCACGACGCCAACGACGCCCGCCCGGCGCTGCAAAGCCTGGCGCTGGCCGACTATCTCGACGAGTTCGGCCGGCTCGCCGCGGACAGCCGTGAGGCCGTCAACGCGCGCTGGGGCCCGCCCGAACAGGCGCCGACGCTGCGCAGCGGCCGCTTCATGATCGCCGGCCTGCGCTTCGGCCAGGTCTTCGTCGGCATCCAGCCGGCCCGCGCACGTGGTGTCGATCCGACGGCGAGCTACCACGACGCCGACCTGGTGCCGCCGCACGACTACATCGCTTTCTATTTCTGGCTGCGCCGGACCTTCGCGGTCGATGCGGTGGTGCACGTCGGCACGCACGGCAACCTCGAATGGCTGCCCGGCAAGAGCGTGGCGCTGAGCGCCGAGTGCTGGCCCGATGCGCTGCTCGGCCCGCTGCCGCACCTCTACCCCTTCATCGTCAACGACCCCGGCGAAGGCACGCAGGCCAAGCGGCGCACTCAGGCCGTCGTGATCGACCACCTGATGCCGGCGATGACGCGCGCCGAGACCTACGGCCCGCTGCAACGGCTCGAACGGCAGATGGACGAGCATGCCGAGGCCTTGTCGCTGGACCCGCGGCGCGCACGGCGGCTGCGCGAGGACATCCTCGACCGGGTGCTGCGCGACGGGCTGCACGAGGAGCTGGGCCTGGCGCGGCCCGCCGACGACGCGGCGCGCGAACGCCTGCTGAGCCGGCTCGACGCCTATCTTTGCGAGATCAAGGAATCGCAGATCCGTGACGGGCTGCACACCTTCGGTCGTTCGCCGCAGGGCCGCCAGCGCCTCGACACGCTGCTGGCGCTGGCGCGCTTTCCGCGCGGCAGCGGCGCCGGCGAGCAGAGCCTGCTGGTGGCGCTGTCGCGCGACCTGGGCCTCGAAGGCGTGGACGGCTTCGGCGCGCTGGACCCGGACTGGGCGGCGCCATGGCGCGGCCCGCGTCCGCCGGCGCTGCAGCAGCTCGGTGACGAGGCCTGGCGCCACGCCGGCCATGCGCGCGAGCGGCTGGAGCGGCTGGCGATCGAGCTGCTACGCCGGCATGTCGTGCCCGAAGAGGGCGCGGCGCAGGAGCAACTCGACGCCGCTGCTTGGCCCCACACGGCCGCTGTGCTGCACAGTATGCGCGCGCGGCTGCGCCCCCGGCTCGACGCCTGCGGCCCGCAGGAGATGGCGCAGCTGCTGCACGGCCTGGCCGGCCGCTTCGTGCCGCCCGGCCCCAGCGGCGCGCCCTCGCGCGGCCGGCCCGACGTGCTGCCCACCGGGCGCAATTTCTACTCGGTCGACACCCGCGCGGTGCCGACGCCAACCGCCTACGCGATGGGCGCCGCCGCCGCCGAGCGGCTGGTCGAACGCCACCTGCAGGACCACGGCACGATGCCCGGCGCGGTCGGCCTTTCGGTCTGGGGCACCAGCACGATGCGCACTGGCGGCGAGGATGTCGCGCAAGCCTTCGCGCTGCTCGGGGTGCGGCCGAAGTGGGCGGACGGCAGCGGCCGCGTGGTCGACATCGAGGTGCTGCCGATGGCGATCCGCCACCGCCCGCGGGTCGACGTGACGCTGCGCGTGTCCGGCTTCTTCCGCGACGCCTTCCCGAACCTGATCGAGCTGTTCGACACCGCGGTGCGCGCGGTCGCCGCGATCGACGAAGCCGACGAGCCCGATGACGTGAACCCGATCCGCGGGCGGGTGCAGCGCGAGGCGGCCGCGGCGCAGGCCACCGGCCGGACCGCCGACGAGGCGCAGCGCGAGGCCTGTCTC